>NZ_JARWOP010000050.1 GCF_029868745.1 Nocardia wallacei
CCCCGCCCCTTCCCCCCGCCGCCCCCCCCCCCCCCCCCCCCCCCCCCCCCCCCCCCCCCCTCCCCCCCCCCCCCGCGGGGCGGCGCCCCCCCCCCCCCCCCCCCCCCCAGGGAAGTCTCGCGCCCGGCCGCGCTTACCGCGGCTGGAATCGTTGCGCGCCGTCGATACGCACGACTTCCCCGTTGATATAAGGATTTTCGAGCAGGTGCTGAGCCAGTGCCGCGTATTCGTCCGGCGCCCCGAGTCGCTTCGGGAAGGGCACCGACGCGGCGAATTTCCCCAGCTTCTCCTCGCCGAGGAAATCCATGATGGGCGTGTGCATCGTGCCGGGCGCGATACTGTTCAACCGGATCCCGACCGAACTGAGATCCCGGGCACCCGACAAGGTCAGGCCGATCACGCCGCCCTTGGCCGCCGCGTACGCGGACTGACCGATCTGACCTTCGTAACCGGCGATCGAACTCGTCATGACGACGGCGCCGCGTTCACCGTCGGGCTTGGGATCCGATTTCGCGATCCTCGCCGCCGCCAAGCGCAACACGTTGTACGTCCCGCTCAGATACAACGCGATGGTGTCGGCGAAACCCTTGAACGTGTGCGGACTGCCGTCCTTGTTGACGACCTTCTCCAGCACGCCGAATCCACCGTGGGCGATCACGGCGTAGCGCAGCACGCCCAGCTCGCCCGCCGCGGCGATCGCGGCCTCGACCGTCTCGTCGTCGAGCACGTCGGTACGCACATAAGCGACCTTGTTGCCGAGTTCGTCGGCCAACGCGGTGGCCTTCTCGTCGTTGACATCCGCGATGACGACCGCGGCGCCCGCCGCGTGCAACCGGCGCACGGTCGCCGCTCCCAAGCCACCGGCGCCGCCGGTCACCAGCGCCACTTCACCTTCGAACGACACAGCGTCTCCTTACTTCGCGGGTCGATTTGCTCTGCCCTACGCGCCTGTCCATTGCGGCGGGCGCTTCTCAGCGAATGCCTGCGCGCCTTCCTGCGCGTCTTTCGACTGGAACACGGGGACAATGAGTTCCAGCTGCTTCTGCCACATCTCCTCGGAACTCCAGTCGCCGGACTTGACGATGATCTCCTTCGTCTTCGCGACAGCCAGCGGTCCGTTCGCGGTGATCCGATCGGCGAGGGCCAACGCCGCCTCGAGCGCGCCGCCCGGCTCGGTGAGCAGGTTCACGAAGCCGAAGCCCGCGGCCTCCTCGGCGGTGAAATTGTCACCGGTCAGGGCCAATTCGAGGGCCTTCTGATGCGGGATGCGGTGCTGTAGCCGCAACAGCGCCCCCGCTCCGGCGACCAAGCCGCGCTTGACCTCCGGGACACCGAACTGCGCGGTCTTGGCGGCGACGATCAGGTCCGTCGCGAGCACGATCTCGGTGCCGCCGGCGAGGGCGTATCCCTCGACCGCGGCGATGATCGGCTTGACCGGCGGCTTCTCGGTGAAGCCGAGGCCCCGCCCGGGCACGATCACCACCTCGCCCGCCGCGAAGGCCTTCAAATCCATTCCCGCGGAGAAGTTTCCACCGGCGCCGGTCACCACGGCGACCGACAGTTCCGGACTCTCGTCGAGTTCGTCGATCGCGTCCGCCAGTCCCTGACTGACCGCGGTGTTGATGGCATTGCGCACATCCGGCCGGTTGATCGTGATGACCAGCGTGCGCCCGCGGCGCTCTCGCAGAACTACGTCCGACACCGGTAGCCTCCAGTTCGACTCGGCAGCTTTTGGTAAAGCTTACTATAATACTTCCAGTATATAAATCGACAAGATCGCCGAGCTCAGACCTCGACCACGAGGGCGCCGCCCTGGCCGCCGCCGGCGCACATCGCCGCCACGCCGATACCGCCACCGCGGCGCCGCAATTCGTAGAGCAGCGTGGTCACCATGCGCGCCCCGGACGCCGAAATCGGATGTCCCAGACTGCATCCGCTGCCGGAGAAGTTCACCAGTTCCTCGTCCAGGCCGTGCTCGCGGCACGCGGCGATCGGTACCGACGCGAACGCCTCGTTGATCTCCCACAGCGCCACGTCGGCAGGTGCGAGACCGGCGCGATCCAGCACCTTGCCGATCACCTTCCCCGCCGCCAGACCGTTGTCCGCGGGGGTCACCGCGGTGTTGGCCCACGCCCGCACGGTGCCCAGCACGTCGAGTCCCTCGGCCGCGGCGTAGTCGTCGCCGACCACCGTGACCGCCGCGGCGGCATCGTTGATACCGCTGCTGTTGCCCGCCGTGATCGAGAAGCCCTCGATCTCCGGGTGCAGCACCGGCAGCCCGGCCAGGCGCTCCGAAGTGGTGTCTCGGCGCGGGAATTCGTCGACCGCGAAGTCGACCACCGAGCCGTCGAGTTGCCGAATCTTCAACGGCACGATCTCGTCGAGGAACTTCCCTGCATCGATCGCGGCGACGGCACGCTGATGCGACCGCAACGCCCAGGCGTCCATCTCCGCGCGACTGATCCCCGCCTTCTTCGCCGTGTTCCAGCCGACGGTGATCGCCATGTCGAGAGTCGGCGCGTCCGGCGTCTCGGGATGCGACGGCGGCATCCACGGTTCGACGAATTCGAGTTCGGCCTTGCCCGGCACCCGCCACTTCATCAGCGGCGCGGTCGACAGCGACTGCACGCCACCGGCGACGATCACCCGCTCCATACCCGACACGATGTGCGCCGCCCCGTTGGCGATCGCGGTGAGACTCCCCGTGCAGTGCCGGTTCACGGCCTGCCCCGGCACGCCTACCATGCCGCACGCCACCGCGGCATGCCGCGCCAGATCCCCTCCGCCGTAGTTCAATTCGGCCAGAATGACATCGTCCACGACGGCGGGATCGACCCGGGACCGGCGGACCGCCTCGGACAGGATCGTGCTCGCCAGTTTTTCCGAGGGCACATTCGCGAGCGCCCCTTTGAATGATCGTCCGATCGCCGTTCTGACGGCGCCGACGATGACGGGCTTGGCCATATCTCTCAACCTCTGAGCTGTCGAGCCACGCGTTCGGGCGCGGCGTATCCGATGATTTCTGCGCTTTTGCTATTTGCCCCAGGGCACGGCTTTGACGAAACCGCCCGCGTCCACCCGCAATTGGCTGCCGGTGATGTAGCGCGATTCGTCGCCGGCGAGGAAGACAACGAGATCGGAGACATCCTGCGGTTCGATGTACGGGATCGGCATCGCCTGCATCGCCGGGAAGGCCGCCTCGGCATCCTCGCGGGTCGGCGATGTCAGGTCCGGGCGGAACACCCGGTACATGCCCTCGTTGTGCAGCATGGCGGTGTTCACGTTGGTCGGATGGACCGCGTTGATCCGGATCGACTGCTTCGCGAGCTGATTCGCCAGATCGTTGACATAGTGCGCGACAACCTGTTTCGCGAAACTGTACGCCGAGCCGCCGGGGCCCTGCTTCGTCGAGCTGCCCAGCTGCGCCGCCAGCGATCCGGTCGCGATGATGGATGCCCCGGCCTCGAGATACGGCAGACCGGCCTGGATCACGTTGAACACGCCCACCAGATCGGTGTCGATGGTGTCCGACCACGACCGGAGGGTTTGCCCGGTCCCCATCGCGGCGATACCGGCATTCGCCACCACGATGTCGAGCCGGCCCAGCGCCTGGACGCCCTCGGCGACCGCGCTGCGGACCGCGCTGCGCTCCCCGACATCGACGATCACCGGGTGGGCGCGCACGCCCTCCTTCTCGACCAGCCGCGCGGTCTCCTCCAGGTCTTCCGGGCGGGCCAGCGGATAGGTGTTGCCCTCCAGATCGGCGCAGATGTCCAGCGCGATGATGCTCGCACCCGCGGCGGCGAGGTTGACGGCGTGCGACCGTCCCTGTCCGCGCGCGGCGCCCGATACCACCGCGACCTTGTTGTCCAATTTGCCCACTGGAGCACCTTTCGTTGTGACGGTCGGCCGCCGGGCCGGGAATTGTTCAGCGCCGCCGCGGAATTCGGCAGCCGATGGTTTTGGTCTCCAGGTACTGCCGGAAACCCTCGAGGCCGCACTGGCGGCCGACTCCGCTGTTCTTGTAGCCGCCGAACGGAGCGTCGGCGCCGTAGAACATGCCACCGTTGACGCCGACCGCCCCGGTCCGGATACGCCGCGCGATGGCCATGCCGCGGTCCGTCGATGCCGACAGCACCGCACCGGCCAGCCCATAGGCACTGTGGTCGGCTATGCGCACGGCCTCGTCGTCGTCATCGAACGGGATCATCACCACGACCGGGCCGAAGACCTCCTCCTGGGCGATCGGCAGGCCGGGGTCGTCGCACACGAACACCGTCGGTTCGACGTAGTAACCGCCGGCCAGCGGCGGCGGCAACGTCCGCACCGCGCCGCCGCCGGTGATCAGGCGGGCGCCGTCCGCCGTGGCGCGCGCGCACGCGTCCAGAACCCGCTCGCGCTGCGCGGCGCTGATCACCGGACCCACGACGGTGTCGGGTAGCGCCGGATCTCCCACTGGCACGGCCTGGAACGCCGCGGTGACACCGGCGACCAGATCGTCGAACATGGCGCGGTGCACCAGCATTCGGCTGGTCGCGGCGCAGGCCTGGCCCGCGTGCACGCAGACACCGGCCGCACTGCGGATCGCGGCCGCCGGATCGGCGTCGTCGAGCACGATCAGCGCCGATTTCCCGCCCAGTTCCAGGAAGGTCCGCTTCATCGTGTCGGCGCCCAGCCGCATGAGCGTGCGCCCGACCGCGGTCGACCCGGTGAACGAGACCATGTCGACCCGGGCATCGGTGCCCAGCAAGCCGGCGACCTCGTTCGACGGCGTGGGCACGACATTGACGACGCCGGGCGGGATGTCGGTGTGTTCGGCGATGAGCCGGCCGAGCCGGGTGGCGTTCCAGGGCGTGTTCGGGTCCGGCTTGAGCACCACCGTATTTCCGGCGGCCAGCGCGGGCCCGAGTTTGTTGAGCACCACCTCGATCGGATAGTTCGAGGGGCAGATCGCCGCGACCACACCCACCGGTTCCTGAACCACCGTGCGCACGTTGCGGTCACCGAACAGGCCGCCGCCGTCCAGCGTCCGTTCCCATTCGAAGGTGTCGATCAGCATCGACGGATAGCGCAGCGCCCCGGCCAGCGGCCAGTCCAGCTGGGCATTGCCCAGCGTCATGACCGGGCAGCCGACCTCGGCGACGAGTTCCTCGCCCAGTTCGCGCTTTTCGGACTCGAGCGCCTGCTGTAGCTGATCGAGGCACCGCCGGCGCAGCGC
>NZ_JARWOP010000051.1 GCF_029868745.1 Nocardia wallacei
ACATTGGGGTACGGCTGGTAGCCGTACCATGATCACTGGCTACCCGCCCCGGGTTCCGGCTGGGCGTGGGCGCCTTCCACTCGGGTAGGGCCCGCGGAGAGGACGGCCGGGTCCGGATTATCGCGCGCGGTGGCGCGGTAATCCGGACCCGGCCGGAACCTCATTACCAGGGCAAAAGCCCCGATCAGGAGTTACTTGTTCGCTTTGTGATAGGCGGCGACGATCTCGGAGGAAATTCGGCCGCGGGCGGACACGTTGTAGCCGTGTTTCTTGGCCCATTCCCGGATCGCGACGGTCTGTTCCCGGTCGGCCGCGGACTTCGGCCGTGCCACCGTGCCGGACTTGACCCGGCCGACCTTGCGGGCCTTTTCGGCCCAGGGTTCCAGAGAACCCCGTAGCTTACCGGCATTCAACGTGGAGAGATCGATTTCGTAGGCCACGCCATCAATCGAGAACTGCACGGTCTCATCCGCTTTGGACTTCCCGTCGTAATCGTCGATGAGCGTGACGGTGACCTTCTTGGCCATGAGTCAGCCCTTTCGCACAGACACTGCTCTACTCGGATTGTGTATACCGTACCGCAGCGCGGTCCCGAGTAGCGAATCCGGCGCTATTCGGCGTTTCCGGCGGGGAATGTGCGAAAGGCTGAAACAATCGGATCCGGGAGGAATTCTCTGGGTCCGCGGGATTCGGAACTCCGTCGTCTTCCGGCCCGTTTCCGGGTGGAATCCCAGGTCAGTCGACGCGGTGACCGCCGGTCGGGTCGCCGTATCGGGCGTCGTCGCAGCCGTGCAGGAGTTCCGCCAGCGTGCCCATCAACTCGTACAGGGCTTCCACGGCGGCATTTTCCTCGGGCTCGGCGGACCAGGTGGAGGTGGCTGTCATCGGATGCCTTTCGCGAGGTGGTGGGTGGTCCGGCGTTGATAGGCGTCGCCGGCGCGCAGGACGGTCGCCTCGTCGAAATGCCGGCCGCTGATCGACATGGACAGCGGAGTGGCGTCGCCGGACAAACCGATCGGTACGGCCAGGGTGGGATTTCCCAGCGGATTCCAATAGGGCGTGTGCAGTGAGGACAGCGCGCCGAGCGGGCGCAGCGGATCGAGGGAGGCCAGCGGCGGGGCGCCGAGGTGACCGGTCGGTGTGACGACCAGATCGACCTCGCCGAGCAGATCCGCCATTCGCCGCCGCGCCACGTGCCGGACTCGTTGCGCCTGAACATAATCCGGTCCGGTGACCGCGGCCCCGCCCGCGAGCACGATGCGGGTGCCGCGGCCGTAGTCGGTCCAGCGGTCGCGTAAATCTCCGCGGTGGTAGGCATGCGCCTCGGCCAGCATCACCACCAGATCGATGGCCACCAGTTCGGGGTACATCGGCACCTCGACCGGGACCACGGTGGCGCCCGCGGCGCGCAGCGTGTCGACGGCTTCGGCGAAGAGTCGGGGCTGCGCGGGGTCGATCCCGCCGTCGGCATAGCGGTCGAGAGTGTCGACGCCGACCCTGACGCCCTGCAGGTCGCCGGTGAGCGCGGCCGGATAGTCGGCGACCGGGACATCGGCGCTGTACGGATCCTCGGTGTCCGGACCGGCCAGCACGGACAGCAGCAGCGCGCAGTCGGCCGCCGACCGGGCCAGCGGGCCGACGTGGTCCAGGGTGTAACCCAGCGGCACCACCCCGGATTTCGGCACCCGGCCGAAGGTGGGCTTGAGTCCGGTGACGCCGTTGAACGCCGCGGGGATGCGGATGCTGCCCGCGGTGTCGGTGCCGATCGCGGCCAGGAAGTGTCCGGCTGCGACGCCCGAGCCCGATCCGGAGCTGGAGCCACCGGCCCACCGATCGCGGTCCCAGGCGCAGCGCGGCACGGGGAACGGCTTGTCCGGGTCGGGGACGCCGATCGCGAACTCCATGGTGCTGGTCTTTCCGGTGATCACCGCGCCCGCCCGTTCGAGGCGCCGGACCACCGCGCAGTCGCCGATCCCCGCCGCCCAGGCCGGGTCCAGCACCAGGCTCTGCGCCGTCGTCGGGGCGGCGGTGTGCGCGAGAATATCCTTGACGCCCAAGGGAATTCCGGCGAGCGGCGGCACCTCGGCGCCCGCGGCCAACTGCCGGTCGACCGCCGCGGCGCGCGCCAGCGCGCGCTCGTCGCAGCGGGCCAGGTACACGCCGAGGTCGTCGGGCGTCGCGAGCGCCCGCTCGGTCAGTTCGGTGGCGGTGACGTCGCCGCGCCGCAATGCGGCCGCCGCGTCGGTCACCGTGTCGAACGAAATCGGGTGGGCTGCTGTCTCGGTCATGCGGAATCCTTCCGTCAGTGGGCACCGGTGAGGTCGAAGCGGGGAATGTGGCCGATCTCGATGAGCAGCTCGTTGCGGCAGGCGCCGAGCGCGTAATCGACCACCCGGCCGGATCGGTCGCGGATGCGCTGCTGGATCAGCAGCACCGGCTCGCCGGGGAGTACGTGCAGCAGCGCGGCCGTGTGCTCGTCGGCGCCGGCGGCCTGCACGCCGACATCGCAACTCGCCGTATCGATGCCGCCGGAATGCAGCAGCGCGTAGAAGTCGCGCCGGAATCGGGACTGGTCCACCCGGGCGGCCTCGGGGGCGCGAATGTAGTTGGTGAACACCGCCATCGGCCTCCGGTCGGCGAGCAGCACATACTCGACGCACAGGCAGTCGTCGCCGATAGAGGTGTCGTCGAGTTGCCCGGCGATCACCCGCGGCGCGGGTGTCCAGGCCCAGTGCAGCAGCCGCGGCGTGATCCGTCCGACCGCCAGGTGGTCGTCCAGCGCGCGGTTCTGCGGCGGCAGCGCGCCCGGGACCACGTACTCGGCGCGCACGGTCGAGGTGCCCAGCCCGCGGCGGCGTTCGATCAGCCCGTCGCGGCGCAGCAGATCCAGCGCCTCCCGCAGCACGTCCCGGGGCGCGCGATACTGCGCCATCAGCTCGGTCTCACCCGGCAGCCGCCCGGTGCCGAACTCCCCGGCGCGCAGCGCCGCGCGCAGCAGATCACGGACCCGCCGGGCCGCCAGATGGGACGCCGCGGGCAGCAACTCGCGCACTTGATCGCCGAACACCGCCCGCTCGCACGCCGCGTCGGGGAGGGACTCTCGATTGCCGCCGGACGCTCCGGGATAGAGATCGCCGGGGCCGGATCGGATTGCACCGGAGGACATGGCCGTAGCGTGCCGATCGCTCGATTACGCGGCGCGACATCGCGGTAAAGGTCGGGTTACGCGGCTGGACGCGGTGTCCTGCGGCCGGTCGACCAGCGTGTTCGTCGGGACGACGGGGTGGTTCCGCGAGTCGGCGCCGCCCCTGCTCAGCCGTGCCGAGTCGCGCGCCGCCCGCTTGCGCGGCAGGCGCGACCAGATTGCGGCAAGCGCGATCGCCCGCATGTCCGTTGCGACTCCCCGCACACCCGTCAGGGTGCGGAGGACACCCGCCGGTTCGTCGCTTCGGCGAGGGGTCTGGGTGAGTCGGCCGCGTTGTGTCGCGGCGATCCTAACTATGATGATATATAGTCAGCGCGTGAATGCTCGTGAAGGACAGAGGGATTCGATTCGGTCCGCCTACGACGCCGTGCAGCGGGCCTGGACCGGGCAGGACTGGCAGGCGTGGGAGGCCACCTGCGCCGCGAACTACCGGTTCGACCCGTTCGTCGGGTTGGGGCTGGATCTGCCGGGGACGCTGGCGTGGAGCCGGGCCTGGTTCGCGGCCTTCCCGGACTACACCGAGGAGATCGCCGACCTGCATGTCGGCGAGGACACGGTGGTTGCCGAGCTGATCGGGACGGCGACCTCGGGCGCCGACTTCGTACTCGGCGGCGCGACGCTGCTCCCGGCCACCGGACGCCGGTTCCGGATCGCCTACGCCAAGGTGCTCGCGTTCGACG
Organism: Nocardia wallacei; assembly: GCF_029868745.1. Taxonomy (GTDB): domain Bacteria; phylum Actinomycetota; class Actinomycetes; order Mycobacteriales; family Mycobacteriaceae; genus Nocardia; species Nocardia wallacei_B. The sequence continues at coordinate 3,886 of NZ_JARWOP010000051.1, forward strand.
ACGAGTTGAAAGTCGTGCGGGACCGGCAATACCAGGACCGGCTCGACCTCTACCAGCAGTTGGGCGTGCCGATGCCGGGTCGGGGTGGTCGCTGAGGCGACGACGGGCGGATCCCGTTCCCGGCCGGATTCAGTTGGCGCTGTGGGGGAGCAGTGCGAGGATCTCCTCGGTGGTGGCGGTTTCCCCGAGGCGCGGGAAGATCTTCGCGACGCTGTGCGCGTGCGAGTCGGCGTCCCGGTCGGCACTGGCGTCGGTGGCGACGGTGACGTGATAGCCGTGTTCGTAGGCCGCCCGCGCGGTCGATTCGACGCCGATACTCGTCGCGACGCCGCCCAGCACGATGCCGGTGATCCCGCGGCGGCGCAGTTGCAGGTCCAGGTCGGTGCCGTGGAAGGCGCCCCAGTTCCGCTTGGTGACCACGATGTCGGTGGGCTGCACGTCGAGTTCGTCGACCAGCGTGTCCCAGCCTTGCGGCGCGGGCGGCGTCGGGCGGCCGATTTCGGTGCGTCCCGGTGGCGCGTCGGCCCAGTCGGGGGCGAACGAGACCCGCACGAGCGCCACCGGCTGCCCCGCGTTGCGGAAGGCGCGGGCCAGTTCGGCGCCGCGCGCGACCACGTCGGAGGCGTTGTGCGGCACCGTGGCCGCCCCGACGATGCCCCGCTGCAGGTCGATGAGCACCAGGGCGGTGTGCGGGTCCAGGGTGGTGGCGGGCATGGGTTCCTCTCCGTCGTGCGGTTCTCGAGCACAGGCAAGTGTGCCCGATCGGTAAATGGTCGACCGACCAGCCTCTTGTATATATAGCGATGCGTGCATATGATCGCGAATGGCGCGGACGAACGAATAGGGGAGATGATGGGCGCAGGACACGCACACGGTCACGCTTCGGCGCACTCGCACGCGCAGGCGTCGCCGGACAGCGACAAGCGCTGGCTGACGGGGGCGCTGGCGGTGATCGTGGTGTTCCTCATCGGCGAGGTCGTGGTGGGCGTGATCGCAGGATCGCTGGCCCTGCTGTCCGATGCCGCGCACATGCTGACCGACGCCGCCTCGATCGCGTTGGCGCTCTGGGCGATCCGGCTCGCCGCGCGGCCCGCCGCCGGCCGGATGACCTTCGGCTGGAAGCGAGTGGAGATCCTGTCCGCACAGGCCAACGGGCTGACTCTGCTGCTGCTGGCGGTGTGGCTGGGCTACGAGGCGATCCGGCGCCTGGCCGATCCGCCGGAGGTCACCGGTGGCCTGGTGCTGGGTACCGCGCTGGTCGGCATCGTCGTCAATCTGGCGGCGACCTGGATGATCTCGCGTGCCAACCGCACCAGCCTGAATGTCGAGGGCGCCTTCCAGCACATCCTGACCGACCTGTTCGCCTTCATCGCGACCGCGGTCGCCGGCGTGGTGATCGTCGTGACCGGATTCGCCCGTGCCGATGTCCTCGCCACGCTGGTGGTGGTCGCCCTGATGGTGCGTGCGGGGTTCGGGCTGGTCCGCGCGTCGAGCCGGATCTTCCTGGAGGCCGCACCCGCCGACCTCGATCCGGCCGATATCGGCCGGGCCATGGCCGCCCGGGACGGCGTCGTCGAGATCCACGATCTGCACATCTGGGAGATCACTTCCGGCTCGCCCGCGCTGTCGGCGCATGTGCTGGTCGAACCGGGCCGAGATTGCCACGCCGTGCGGGAGGACTTGGCGCAGTGGCTGATTCGCGCACACCACATCGAGCACGCGACGCTCCAGGTGGACCACGCCCAGCCCGAACTGATCGAACTCGGCGGCCGTTCGCCCGCGCATTGCGAGGACGCCCACGGCGCCTCGCATTCGCGACGGGATTCGCTGACCGCCCGGCGCTGACCTCGAACACGCGGTACCGCCGCCGTTCCGCGGAATTCCGCCGGTGCGGGTGGACCATGAGGTCATGAAGCGATCTCGCACGCTCGAGTTCCGCATCGTACTGGTCGCCGGGTCGGCCGCCGGCCAGTTTATGGCCGGCGCCGGGTCCGTGGCGGCGGCGCCCATGGTCACCTTCGAGGGTGGCGCCACCATTACCGCGCACGTCGTCGGCGCGAAGCCCGGTGACGACTGCCAGATCGCGGCGCGGCACATCGACGGGCCGTGGCGGCGAGTGCCCGCCGACGGGGTCGTCGATCTCGAGTCGGGCCCGGTGCGCGCCGGACGGCACATGGTGCGGATCCTGTGCGAGGACCGCGACCGGGGCGACGCAGCCACGCACCTGGTCGGCCGGGCGACCGAGGTGCGCACCGGGTGATCCGCCTCAGATCTTGCGGATCACCGTGACGACCTTGCCCAGGATCTGCGCGTCGTTGCCGGGAATGGGTTCGAACAGCGGGTTGTGCGGCAGCAGCCAGACCTGCTTCCCCGCCCGCTTGAACGTCTTCACCGTGGCCTCGCCCTCGATCATCGCCGCCACGATGTCGCCGTTGTCGGCGACGTTCTGCTGGCGCACGACCACCCAGTCGCCGTCGCAGATGGCGGCGTCGACCATCGACTCGCCGACGACCTTGAGCAGGAACAGCGAACCCTCGCCGACCAGCTCGCGCGGCAGCGGGAAGACGTCCTCCACGGCCTGCTCGGCCAGGATCGGGCCACCGGCGGCGATCCGGCCCAGCACCGGGACGTAGGTCGGGACCGGCTGGCCGGCGGACTCCGACTCCAGCGGGCGCAGCTGCGCGACCTCACCGGCGGCCGCGCGCAGCGCCGTCTCGTCCAGGCCCCGGACATCCACCGCGCGTGGACGATTCGGATCGCGGCGCAGGTAGCCCTTGCGCTCCAGGGCGCGCAACTGATGGGCGACCGAAGAGGTCGAGGTGAGTCCGACCGCGTCGCCGATCTCGCGGATGCTGGGCGGATAGCCGCGCTCGCTGACCGAGGTGCGGATGACCTCCAGCACCTTGCGCTGGCGGACGGTGAGGTCCGCCCCGGTGGCGGGCGAATCGGCGCCGTCCGTTTCGGTGGCGGGGGCCTCCACGTCGGGGTGCCCGCCTACCGTGCGTTCGCTCACTGTCGCCGTCCTCCGTTCATGGATGTTCTCGGTTCGGCCCCGGCGCCGCGGATCCGGCTGCGGGCGCTCGTCATGGGTCTCACCGGGTTTCGTGTTTCGAATGTAGTCGGCCGGCCACCAGGTATCAAACATCTGTTCGACGCATGTCGCGCGAAGCCGTGACTTTGTCGGTGCCCCGTGGTAAGAATCGAACATCAGTTCTTCGAACAGATGAGCGAACGCCATCGTCCCGCCATACCACCTGGAGGTCTGTCCGATGCGCACTGCGATCAGCGAAATCGACTCCGCCGGAGGCGATCTGGGCTTCGACACCGTCCCGCGCCTCCCCTCCGTGCCCACCCGCTCGCGGCCCGCCGAGCCCGCCCGCCCGGATCCGGATCCGCGGCGGCCGGGCGGCGACCGCCCCCGGGCCGCGGTCGTGCGTTACGAGCGGCCGCGCACGGAGCTCTCGCGCGGCCCGCACCCGTTCGACCGGGTGGAGCGGGCGCGGCTGGGCTTCGCGACACTGGCGGTCACTGCGCTGGTGAGTGCCGCGGTGGTATGCGGCCTGATCGGGGTGGCGCACCTGCGCGCGAGCGCACCGGCCGGCGAGTCCACGCAGGTGGTGCAGGTCGCTGCGGGAGAGTCGCTGTCCGAGGTGGCGGCGCGGGTGGCGCCGGATGTTCCGGTGCGGGATACGGTCCGAAAGATCGTGGAACTCAACGGTTTACGTGGCTCCGAGGTGTCCGCGGGGCGCACGCTGATCGTGCCGGCCTCGAGCCGTTGACCGGTGCGGCGCGGCCGCCGCGGGGCGGTCGCGGGCGCTGCGGCCGGTCCGCCCGGCGCCTTCCGGGCCGGTCCCGAGCGGGGTTGTCCGGGGTGTACCCGGCCATCGTCGCTGTCCTGCGGGTATCCTCGAGATTGCTGCACACGAACGCAGCATGCGCTGGACCCATGCGGTGATGATCGATATCGCCGTGACCGATGCAGGCATCGACGAAGGATCTCGGATGCATTGCCCGTACTGCCGGCACCCGGATTCGCGGGTCGTCGACTCGCGTGAGGCCGAAGAAGGCTCCGCCATCAGGCGTCGTCGTGCCTGCCCCCAATGCGGGCGGCGATTCACCACGGTCGAGACCGCGATCCTATCCGTGGTCAAGCGCAGCGGTGTCACCGAGCCGTTCAGCCGTGAGAAGGTCATTCGTGGCGTGCGGCGGGCGTGCCAGGGCCGCGAGGTCGACGACGACGCCCTGAACCTGCTCGCGCAGCAGGTGGAGGACGCGGTGCGGGCCAAGGGGTCTCCGGAGGTGCCCAGCCACGAGGTCGGGCTGGCCATCCTGGGTCCGCTGCGCGATCTGGACGAGGTGGCGTATCTGCGTTTCGCCTCGGTGTACCGATCCTTCAGCTCCGCCGAGGATTTCGAGCAGGAGATCGCCGATCTGCGGCGCCACCGCGCCGAGCACACGGTCGGCGTCAGCGCGGACTGAACCCGAAACGGCTCAGCCGACGGGTTTCCGGGCCGGTGTCGCGCGCACGGCGGCGATCACCTTCTCGATTCGCTTGGCCGACACCGGATATGGCGTGCCGAGCTGCTGCGCGAACAGGCTGACCCGCAATTCCTCTGTCATCCACCAGATCTCGGTGACATCGCGGGCGGTGCGGCGAGCCTCCGGCAGCGCGTCGAGCAGTCGCTGGTAGGCGGTGTGCGCGCGATCCAGTTCGGCCATGCCGCGCCGGTCCCGGTCGGCCGAGGCGGGCAGCGCCTCCAGCCGCGCGACCGCCCCCTGCAGGTAGCGGGGCAGCTCCCGCAGCCGGGCACTGCCGAATTCCCGGACGAAACCGGGGAAGACCAGCTCGTCGAGTTGGTGGGTGACATCCTCGTCGATCTCGCGATCGGTGGTGTCCGACAACGCGGTCCGCACCCGATGGGCCTCGGCGAGCACCGGGACCACCAGCCGGACGATTCGCGCGACGGTCTCGGAGAACCGCGGCCGGATCCTGTCCACGAGCGCCCGGAACTCCGCGGGATCGCGAACCGGACCGCCGTTCGCGGCGATCAGTTCGTCGGCGGCGCAGGCCCGGCAGTCCTCCACCAGCGCGTCGAGCGAGCCGTACGGATTCTGAGTCAGTGCCAGCCGGTCGGCCGGGGACAGGCCCGCGGTGACGGCGCGCGGTGAGGACGGCAATTCGCCCAGGATCAGCGCACGGGTTCCCGCTCGCATGGCGGCGGCCTGCTGTGCCGGTGAGGACAGCACCCGCACGGCGACGCCCTCGCCCTCGGGGACCAGCGCCGGATATCCGGTGATGGTCTGGCCGCCCACTTCGCGGCGCACGGTCGGCGCGAGGGTGCCCAGCGACTCCGACGTCCATACCGTCGCCGGGGCGCGTTCGGCGCCGGCGGTGGCGCGGGCGACCGATTTCGAGACCTGGTCGGCCAGCGCCGTTTTCAGCGCGGCCAGGCTCTTGCCACGATCGAGCACCGTGCCGTCGGGCGCGGTGGCGGCGAAGGTCATGCGCAAGTGGTCGGGCAGTGCCGCGGGATCCAGGTCGGCCGGGGTGATCGTCACCGAGCCCAGCCGCGACAGCTCCCGGGCCAGACCGGTGCGCAGCGGCTCGGCGCGCGGCGTGAGGCGGGCGAGCGCGGCGCGGGCGAAGTCCGGGGCCGGAACGACGCTGCGGCGCAGATGTTTCGGCAGCGTTTTGATCAAGGCGGCGGCCAGTTCCTCGCGCATTCCGGGCACCAGCCAGTCGAATCCGACGGCGCGGACGTGTGCCAACTGCGCGACCGGAATATGCACGGTGACACCGTCATCCGCCTGCCCGGGCTCGAATTGATAAGTGAGGCCGAAGGTCAGCTCGCCCTGCCGCCAGCTGTCCGGGAATGCGGTCGGGTCCAGCCGCGCCGCGTCCTCGTTCACCACCGTCGAGGTCGAGAAGTCCAGCAGCGCAGGATTATCCCGTTTCGCTTTCCGCCACCAGCTGTCGAAATGCCGCACCGAAACGATATCGGCGGGCAGGCGCTGATCGTAGAACTCGAACAGCACCTGATCGTCGACGAGAATATCGCGGCGGCGCGCCCGGTTCTCCAGATCGGCGACGTCGTCGAGCAATTCTCGGTTGCGGTGGAAGAACTCGTGGCGCGTCTGCCATTCCCCTTGCACCAGTGCGTGTCTGATGAACAGTTCGCGGGAAAGCGGTGCGTCGATACGGCCGAAATCGACGCGCCGCTGGGTCACCAGCGGAATGCCGTACAGGGTGACCCGCTCGTACGCCATCGCGGCGCCGCGCTTGGTGGACCAATGCGGTTCGGAGTAGGTGCGTTTCACCAGATCGCCGGCCAGCCGCTCGGCCCATTCCGGTTCGATGCGCGCGGCCATGCGGCCCCACAGGCGCGATGTCTCCACCAGTTCGGCGGCCATCACCCAGCGCGGGGGTTTCTTGGCCAGCGCGGAGCCGGGGAAGATCATGAATTTGGCGTTGCGCGCGCCCAGGAATTCCCGGGTCTCGGCCTCCCGCACGCCGATATGGGACAGCATGCCCGCCAGCAGCGACTGATGGATGGCCGTGGCGTCCCACGGCAGCGCGTCGGTCACCTCCTGCACCGTCGCGACCTTCCCGTCGCTGTGCCAGCCCAGGCCCTTGGTGATGGTGCGCAGCTGGCCGTGCAGGTCCTGCCATTCCCGGATGCGCAGGTAGTGCAGGAACTCGTCGCGGCACCGCCGTCGGAACTGGTTGGACGACAGCGTGTTCCGCTGCGTGCGCAGGTAGTCCCACAGGCGCAGGTAGGCCAGGAAGTCCGAGTCGGCCACCGTGAACCGGGCATGCTTGGCGTCGGCGGCCTGCTGGAACTCGGCCGGGCGTTCGCGGACGTCCTGGATCGACAGCGCCGCCACGATCACCAGCACCTCGGGCAGGCACCCGTTGCCGTTGGCCTGCACCAGCATTCGGCCCATGCGCGGATCGACGGGAATCTGGGCCATCTCGCGTCCGACCGGGGTCAGCATCAGATCGCCGACCATGGCCGCGTGGCGGCGGCGTTGCTGCCCGGATTGCGTTGTGCTCTCGGCGTTCTCGTCGTCCCAGGACTTCCGGGCGAGTGCGCCGAGTTCCTCGAGCAGCGCGATGCCGTCGCGGATCGCCCGCTGGTCCGGCGGTTCCACGAACGGGAAGCCCTCGATATCGCCGAGACCGAGCGCGGCCATCTGCAGAATGACGGCGGCCAGGTTGGTGCGCAGGATCTCCGGCTCGGTGAACTGCGGCCGCGCCTCGAAATCGGCCTCGGAGTAGAGCCGGATGCAGATGCCGTCGGCGACGCGGCCACAGCGGCCGGAGCGCTGCCGGGCCGACGCCTGCGAGATCGGTTCGATCGGCAGTCGCTGCACCTTGGTCCGCATCGAATAGCGCGAGATGCGTGCGGTTCCCGGGTCCACGACGTAGCGGATGCCGGGCACGGTCAGCGAGGTCTCGGCCACATTGGTGGCCAGCACCACGCGACGGCCGGTGTGGGACTGGAACACCCGGTGTTGTTCGGCCGCCGACAGCCGCGCGTACAGCGGCAGGATCTCCGTGCGGGGGAGTTTCAGATCGCGCAGCGCGTCCGCGGTGTCGCGGATCTCGCGCTCACCCGACAGGAACACCAGCACGTCGCCGTCGCCCTCGGCGAGCAGTTCGCTGACCGCGTCGCCGACGGCGTCCACCGGGTCGCGGGCCGTCACGGAGTCGCCGCTGCCCGATTCCTCGTCGTCGTCCTCGGTGGGCGCCGGGGCGTTCGCCAGCAGCGGGCGATAGCGGATCTCCACCGGATACGACCGACCCGATACCTCGACGATCGGCGCGGGTCTGCCCTGCTCGTCGGAGAAGTGGCGCGCGAACAGATCCGGATCGATTGTGGCCGAGGTGATGATCACCTTCAGATCCGGCCGCCGGGGCAGTAGCTGCTTGAGGTACCCGAGCAGGAAGTCGATGTTGAGGCTGCGCTCGTGGGCCTCGTCGATGATGATCGTGTCGTAGCGGCGCAGCAGCCGGTCGCGCTGGATCTCGGCGAGCAGGATGCCGTCGGTCATCAGTTTGACCAGCGTCCGGTCGGAGGCCTGGTCGGTGAAGCGGACGGTGTAGCCGACCACGTCGCCCAGTTCGGTGCCCAGTTCCTCGGCGATGCGCTCGGCGACGGTGCGCGCGGCCAGCCGGCGCGGCTGGGTGTGCCCGATGGTGCCGCGGATGCCGCGGCCCAGTTCCAGGCAGATCTTCGGGATCTGGGTGGTCTTGCCCGAGCCGGTCTCGCCGGCCACGACCACGACCTGGTGTGCGGCGATGGCCGCGGCGATGTCGTCGCGACGTGCCGATACCGGTAGCTGTTCGGGATAGCGGATCCGCGGGACGGCGGCGCGGCGGGTCGCGATGCGCTGTTCGGCGGCGGCTATGTCGTTCTCGAGGTCGCCGAGGTCGCCGCCGCGGGCCTTGTCGAGCCGCCGGCGCAACCGGTGTTCGTCGCGGATCGAGAGATCGGCCAGGCGGGTTCGGAGCTCGCGGGGAAGGGCGGCGGTCCTGGTCATTGCACCAACCAGGGTAGCGAAGTCGGCGGCGGGAGATCGCGTCGCGGGGGCGGCGGAGATCACCGAACGATTGCTATCGGGTCGCTGCCGTTCCTCGCGTACCGCCCGGTATGTCACCATCGGTCCATGACCGCTGGTTTCGGAACGCCGATGTGGGTCCGTGCCCTGCGCGTTGTCTCCGTGCTGCTGGGGATCGCGGCCCTGCTCCGCACACAGGTTCGTGCGTTGGGTGCGCGCGTTTCGACTGGGCTGCGCCGCCCGGTCGTCCGGCTGCGCGGCGACGGCGGGCGGCGGCGGTTCGCCGGTTCGGCCTGAGTCGGGGTCGATGGCGGGGCCCGGGTCGGCTCGGGCCCGAGGCGACATTTGCCGGAAGTCTGCCGAGGATCGGCCGGTCGGGCCGTCGCGCGTGCGAGGATCGTGGTCATGGTCACCGGAGCGGGCACGCCGTGGTGGATTCGGTTGCTGCGGATCGGGTTCGGCGTGCTGGGCGTCGTCGCCCTGTTGTGGATTCCGTTGCGCCATGCGAGCGGGTTCTCGGCGGCAAACTATCTGAGCTATTTCACTATAGAATCGAACATTCTGGGTGTCGTGGTGCTGCTGGTCGGCGGGCTGGCTGACCCGGGCTCTCGGCGTTGGCAGTCGGTGCGTGGGGCGAGCACGCTGTACCTGTTGATCACGGGGGTGGTCTACGCGCTGCTGCTGGCGCGGGTCGACGTGATGCTGAGCGACAAGTGGATCAACGACGTCCTGCACCGGGTGCTGCCGATCGTGCTGATAGCCGACTGGCTGCTGGTACCGGCCCGGCTGGGTGTGACGGCCCGACTGATCGGTGGCTGGCTGGTGTATCCGGCGGTGTACGGGGTGTACAGCATGGTGCGCGGGGCGATCGTGGATTGGTATCCGTACCCGTTTCTCGACCCGCGCGGGCAGGGGTACCTGTCGCTGTTGATCGGGCTGGTGTTGCTCGCGGCGGTGTTCGCTTTGCTGGCGAGTGCCGTGGCCGGGCTGGGCGCGCTGGTTTCCCGGTCCGGGCGGTCCGCTCCGGTGTCCGGCGGGCACGAGGGGAGTGCCTGGCACGGGTAGTCTCGCGGGGGGTACCCGCGGCCCGAGTAGCCGGAAATTCGCCCGTGTCGGCCCGAGGCGAGGAGAGGAGCCCGAGATGAGTGCGCTGTGGCACGGTTTCGCCGATATGGGAGCGATCGAGCGCGACGGAGCTTTCGTGGTGGCTCGCGGTGCGGGCGCCTACGTCTGGGACCAGGCCGGGAACCGCTACCTCGACGCCACCGCCGGGCTGTGGTTCACCAACGTCGGGCACGGCCGCCGCGAGATCGCCGACGCGGTCGCGGCGCAGTTGTCCGAGCTGGCGCACTACTCCAACTTCGGCGACATCACCGCGCCGGTGACACAGGCGCTGGCGCGGCGGCTCGCCGAGCTGGCACCGGTGCCGGGCAGCAAGATCATGTTCACCTCGGGTGGCTCCGATTCGGTCGACACCGCCGCCAAACTGGCCCGCCGGTACTGGCGCGAGCTGGGGCGGCCGGACAAGACCCTGATCGTCGGCCGCCGGCTGGCCTACCACGGCATGCACGTCGCGGGAACGGCGCTGGGCGGCATTGCCGTCAACCGGGAGGGGTACGGCGAGCTGATGCCCGACGCCCGCACCGTCGAATGGAATGATCCGCTGGCGTTGCGCGAGCTGATCGATGAGGTGGGCGCCGACCGGATCGCGGCGTTCTTCTGCGAGCCGGTCATCGGTGCGGGTGGGGTGTATCCGCCGCCGGAGGGTTATCTGACCGAGGTGCGCCGGTTGTGCCGAGAGCACGACATCCTGTTCGTCGCCGACGAAGTCGTCACCGGGTTCGGCCGGATCGGCGGATCCTGGTTCGCCTCTTCGCGTTTCGGCCTGGAGCCGGACCTGATGACCACGGCCAAGGGACTCACCTCCGGCTACCTCCCGATGGGCGCGGTGTTCGTCGTACCGCGGGTCGCGGACCCGTTCTTCGCCGGCGGCGTGTGGTTCCGCCACGGGTACACTTACGGCGGCCACGCGGGCGCCGCGGCGGCGGCCATGGCCAACCTCGACATCATCGAGCGCGAGAACCTGCTGGATGCCAGCAAGAACCTGGAATCGCTATTGCACGAACACTTCTCGCCTCTGGCCGCGCACCCGCGCGTGACCGAGGTCCGCAGCGGCCTCGGCGCGGTCGCCGCGGTGCAGCTCGCCGACCCGGCCGAGGCCCCGGCGATGGTCCGTTCCTTGCGCGCGCAGGGAGTATCCGGCCGCGCCGCGGGACAGGGCGCCCTGCAGATCTCCCCGTCTTTCGTGATCACCGAGGAACAGGTCGCCGAGATGGCGGCGGCCTTCACCCGAGCCCTGGGCTGACCCGGCCAGGACGCTGTTCGTCGCCGCGGCCGGGCCGATCGGCAGGGGCAGCGTGGGGACAGTCGAGGGGCAGTGGTGGTGGCCGGAGGGCGGTGGCCCGGGGCGGCGTGCGGTGCGAGCATGGAGGGACGGCCGGTCGGAGGTGTGGGCGTGGGCGCTTTCATGGTGGAGTACGGCGCACTGCGCTGGGGCGTGACGGCGGCGTTCGCGGTGACGGCCGTACTCGTGGCGGCGCGGTTCGTGGCGGCCGCCTCGGAGTCGAATTGCCATGGGGAAGTGGCAATTCCGGTAGCTCCGGCGGACCGCGAGGCCGACGCCGCCCACCTGCTCATGTGCCTGGTGATGCTGGCGATGCTGATGTTCCCGGTCGCGGCGGCGCCCGCCGCGGTCCAGGGCGTGCTGACGGCGATGGTCGTCGTGTACGGCGCGTTACTGGCCGGACGAGTACTGCAGCGCCGCGATGCCGGATCGAGCGCGGCGATTCCACCGGTGGCCCCGCTCGTCTACCACGTGATCGCCGCCGGGGCGATGCTGTGGGCCATGTCGGGCCACACCCACGGCGTCCACCACAACGCCCCCCAACTGCCGATGATTCTGTTGGCGGTGCTGTTCACCGCCGACGCCGCCTTCATGCTCATTCCGGCCACGAAACACCTACTGCCGCACGTACTCCCACATCAGCCGGGCCGCGCGGCCGTCATCCCGCACCTCGTCATGGACCTGGGCACGGCCTACATGCTGCTCGCCGCGGCCATCGGCTGAAAGGCTCACTTACAGCACAACGGGGTGGTCGGCGACCGTGCGGCCGCCGAGGCGGACCCAGCCGTCGGAATCCCATTCGGTGAACAACTGGGAGCCCTGGCCCTGGGTGATGATCAGGCCGCGGCGGAGCTGGGCGGTGAGGGCGATGGCGGCGGCGCCGGTGGCCTCGTCCTCGGCGATGCCCATGGCCGGGGCGAACATGCGGGTGCGGACGGCGCCGCGGGCCTCGTTGGTCCAGGCCCAGACGTAGTGCTGGCCGTCGGGGAAGTCGGCCGGGTCCAGTGTCGCGACCAAGGCGGGATCGTCGAATTCGTGGAAGCGGAACGCCGGGGCCCACTCCGCACGGGCCTGCACCCAGGTCAGCCCCTCGACCGGAGTGACCGCGACCGGTCCGGCCGGCACCTCCAGCACCTTCACCGGCGTGCCCTGCTCCGACAGCCACCACGCGGTGCCGACGGTCGGGTGCCCGGCGAAGGGCAGTTCGATGGCCGGGGTGTAGATGCGCATTCGCGCACTGTCCTGGACAGGCGGCTCGACCACCACCGTCTCGCTGTACCCGGCCCGCGCCGCCAGCGCCTGGTGATCGACGTCGACGACATCGGCCGCGCGGGCGATGCCCAGCGGATTACCGAACCGTCCCGTCGCGTCGGTGAAGACCCGAACCACCTCGACCTGCGTACCGTCGCTTTCGAGTGCGCCCATGGTCGTCCAGCCTACCCGCGGCAAACCCGCCCACCGGGCCCGCGAGTGACGAGCATCTCGATCGGATATCGGCGATCATCGTCGCCGCCGCCGCTCGCCGGGCGCCGGGTGGTTCGCGCAGGCAAAAGTGCCCTGGCCCAAGTGGTTCGGGGCAGGGCACTATGCGTACTGCGTCAGGCGTTGGCGGTGGCCAGGGCCTCGGTGGTCTGGACGGCCTGGCCGACACCGGCGACGATCGCGGCGGCACGCAGTGCCTCGAAGATCGCCTCCCGGGAGACGCCTGCCTCCCGGAGGGTGTGCTCGTGTGCCTCGAGGCAGTGCTGGCACCCGTTGATCGACGAGACCGCGAAGGACCACAGTTCGAAGTCCGCCTTGTCGACCCCGGGGTTGCCGATGATCTGCATGCGCAGGCCCGCGCGCAGGTCGTCGTAGCGACCGTCGAGGAAGGCCTTGCCCCGATAGAACACGTTGTTCATGCCCATGATCGAGGCCGCGCCGAGGGCGGCGTTGTAGGCCTCCGCCGACAGCGTGTCGGCGGCCTCCTCGGCGATCTCGCGCAGCGTGCTCGCCGAGCGGGTGGCCGCGGCGGTGGCGAGCAGGGTGCCCCACAGCTGCTGCTCGTTCAGCACGGTGGACCGCGCGATCGAAGACAGGTTGAGCTTGAGGTCCTTGGCGTACTCGGGAAGCGAGTTCTTCAGGTTCTCGACAGACAAGTAATGCTCCTGGGTCAGACGCTCGCGGCCAGCAGCTCGCCGGCGTCGATGGTCGGGTCGCCCTTCTTCCAGTTGCACGCGCACAGCTCGTCGGACTGCAGCGCGTCGAGGACGCGCAGCACCTCGTCGACGTTGCGGCCGACCGAACCGGCGGTGACCGACACGAACTGGATCTCGTTGTTCGGGTCGACGATGAAGGTGGCACGGTCGGCGACACCGTCGGCGTTCAGTACGCCGGTCGCGGCGGCCAGTTCACGCTTGATGTCCGACAGCATCGGGAACGGCAGCGTCTTCAGATCCTCATGCTGCGCCCGCCACTGGAAGTGCACGAACTCGTTGTCGACCGAGGCGCCCAGCACCTGCGCGTCGCGGTCGGCGAATTCGTCGTTCAGCTTGCCGAACGCGGCGATCTCGGTCGGGCAGACGAAGGTGAAGTCCTTCGGCCAGAAGAACACGATGCGCCACTTGCCGGCGTAGTCGTCGCTGGAGACCTGGGTGAAGTAGTCGTCGGGCTGCTGAGCATTCACCTTGGACAGATCGCCACCGATCACCGCGGTGAGGTTGTAGGCGGGGAACTGGTCGCCGATGGTCAGCAGGGCCATGCTTGCTCCTTCTTCGTTTGTCGGGAATGCCGTGCGAAGTCTTCGCGGTTGATCTTGCCCGGAGGCCGGTAAAAGGTAAAGGTGATCAGTCGCACTACACTGATAGGCGTGACTGATCAGACTTATCAGCCCACCCTGTCACAGCTGCGTGCGTTCGTGGCGATCGCCGAGTATCGCCATTTCGGCACCGCGGCCGCGCGGCTATCTGTGAGCCAACCCACGTTATCGCAGGCGTTGGCATCACTGGAAAACGGGCTGGGATTGCAGTTGATCGAGCGCAGCACGCGCCGCGTCCTGGTGACCGCCGCGGGCAAAAGGCTACTGCCACAAGCGATGGCGACCTTGGAGGCGGCCGACCGGTTCGTCGCGTCCGCCTCGGGGGACGGCCTCGGCGGCACCCTGCGCCTCGGTCTCATCCCGACCGTCGCGCCGTATGTGCTGCCGCGCCTGCTACCGGAGTTACGCAGGCGGCTACCGGCATTGGTGCCGCACGTGATCGAGGACCAGACCGCGCGGCTGCTCGACGGGCTGCGTACCGGGGTGCTCGACGTGGCGCTGCTGGCGCTGCCGAACGAGGCGACCGGGCTGGTCGAGATCCCCCTCTACACCGAGGAATTCGTGCTGGTCACCCCGCGCGGTCACGAGCTGGCCGGGCAGACCGGCGTGGCGCCGGCCGCCCTGGACAACCTGCCGCTGCTGCTGCTCGACGAGGGACACTGCCTGCGCGACCAGACCCTGGACCTGTGCCGGTCGCAGGACGTGCGCCCGGGCCCGGTCGGCGATACCCGCGCCGCATCGCTGGCGACCGTGGTGCAGTGCGTGGCCGGCGGACTGGGCGTGACGCTGATCCCGGAGATGGCGGTGGCGGCCGAGACCGCCCGGGGCACATTGGATATCGCGCGATTCGCGCAACCCGCGCCGGGGCGCACACTCGGCCTGGTGTTCCGCGGGTCGACCGCCCGCATCGAGGACTACGAGCAACTGGCGGAGATCATTCGCGCGCACCGGCCGGTGTGAGCAGTTTCCGCTGCCAGTGCGATTGACCAGCGGCAGAGCGTCTGACACGCTTCCGACGTGCGGATTCATCATCTCAACTGCGGCAGCATGTCCAAGGGCATGGTCGATCACTGCCTGCTCCTCGAGACCAAAGCGGGTCTGGTCCTGGTGGACACCGGGTTCGGGCTCGACTGCGTGCGCGATCCGCGACGCCTGGTGGGCCCGAGCCGGCATTTCCTGGGCGCGCAGTTCGCCGAGCACGAGACGGCGATACGGCAGATCCAGGGCCTCGGTTACGACCCGGCGGATGTCCGGCACATCGTGCTCACCCACCTCGACCTCGACCACGCCGGCGGGCTGGCCGACTTCCCGGAGGCCACGGTGCATGTGCACGGGCCGGAGTTCCGGGCGGCGACGGCGGGCCGCACCGCGTCGGAGCGGATGCGGTACCGGGCCGCGCAGTGGGCGCACGGACCGCGCTGGATGGTGAACGAATTGGATACCGGTGACGAGTGGTTCGGGTTCCGCGCGGTGCGCGACCTGCCCGGCCTGCCGCCCGACATTCTGGTGGTGCCGCTGGCGGGCCACACGCGCGGGCATGTCGGCGTGGCGGTCGACACAGGCACCGGCTGGCTGCTGCACGCGGGCGACGCGTTCTATCTGGACAGCGAGATCGACCCGGCCGGGCCGCGCACGCCGCTGCTGTGGCAGCTGTACGAACTGGGCTCGATCGTGCGCGGGGCCTACCGCGAGAATCGGCGCAGGCTGGTCGACCTCAATCGCGAGTACGGGCATCAGATCACCATCTTCTGCTCGCACGACCCGCACGCGTTCGCGCGGTTGTCGGGGTCGACGGTGCGTCCGGCGGGCTGATCTCGGCTGCCAGCAATCATGCAGCGTGCGTGAATTGTCCGGTGTGGGCCATGAAGCCATGCTCATGCGGTTATGTGGCACTATGCGCTGTCGTGAGGGAGGTCACGCCCCTTTCTGCCGCGACGGCCCGCGGGGATTCGGCACAGTGGACGCATGGGATGCAGGCGCGGGACCGGAACTGTGGTGAGAGGTGTGGCAACGAGGCAGCGAACCGCCGGGTTGTCGCGGTGGACGGCATGACTGCCGCACCACGGGCGCGGCGGTCGTCTCGGCTGGACGGCGTGCGGGATCGGCTGTTCGTCTATGGCACGCTGCAATTCGCCCCGGTGCTGGAGGGATTGCTGGGCCGCACACCGGATCACGATCTCGGCGTGGCGCCCGATCAGCGGGTGGCGGCGCTGCCGGGCCGGTTGTATCCGGGCCTGGTGGCGCAGCCCGGCCGCATGGCGGGCGGGCTGGTCCTCAACGGGCTGACCCCGGCCGAATGGGAGATCATCGACGCGTTCGAGGACGACGAGTACGAACTCCGCACGGTCCCGCTGATCGGATACGACAAGCCGGTGCCGACCTACATCTGGACCGCCGACGTCACCCGAAACGACTGGCACGCCGAGGTTTTCGCCACCGACCATCTCGATCGCTACTTGACCCGGCTCGCCCGCTGGAGCGGCGGCCCCGAATCGGGCCGATGAATCTCGTCCACCCGTGACTTGGCCCGTAAAGCACTGGGGCTCATGCCTCGATGTCGTTTGAAGGCGGCGCTGAAGCCGAAAGCGTCGGCATAGCCCACGTTTTCGGCGATCCGTGCGATGGTGAGATCCGTATCGGAGAGCAACACCTCGGCCTCGTCCATGCGGCATTCGGTGAGGTAGGTCAGCGGCGGCCGGCCCATCACCGCGGTGAAGCGCTTGGCGAAAAGCGCTCGGGAGACGCCGGATTCGGCGGCGAGCGCCGATACAGTCCACCCCTGGGACGGGCGGTCGTGGAAGGCCTGCAGCGCGGGCGCCAGCACCGGATCGGACAGGCCGCGATACCAGCCGGGCGCGTCGGCGCCGGCGCGATCGAACCAGGTGCGCAATGTGCAGACCAGCGCCCAGTCGAGCAGCCGATCCATCAACGCCTGCGAACCCGCCGAGCGCGACGCGGCATCGGCGGCAGCGGACTCGAGCCAGTCGCAGACCTCGGTGTCCTCGGTGACCACCAGCACCGGCGGCAGGGCGCGCAGCAGCCGTTCGTGACGGTGACCCGAGGCGCGGTAGGCGCCGGCGATCAGGGCCGTCGCACCGTTCGGGTCGTTGCCCCAGCGGATGCCGCCCAGATCCTGCGCGGTGCACTCGGCATCCGGTGTGAAGCAGGCTATTTCGTACTCGACGGGCGGGCGGTGGGGATCCTCCGGGCAGTCGGCGAGGCGGAAGGGCTCGGGGCCGCGCACGATGGCGGTGTCGCCCACTCCGACCGCGCGCCGGGTGCCGTCGGACAGGATCAGCGTGCCCGTCCCACGCAACATGCTGATCATCGTGAGCGGCGCGCGATCGGCGAAACGAATGGTCCACGGCGCCTCCAGCACGGCGTGACTGACCACCGAACCCTCGGCCCGGATACCGCCGAGCAGCGAACTCAAAGGATCCACGACCGCCATCGTAGACGATCGTCTATGAATCGAAGCGTTTCTCCCATGGATCATCCACACGAGCGCGGGTGTACTGAAACGGACATATCACCGTGAGTTCAGGAGAAACCGTGCAGCACAACGGTAGTGAGACCACCCGGACGGCCCTCGTGGTCGTCGCGCACCACCGGACCGATTCGCTCACCGCGCACACCGCCCGGCGCACCACCGCGCAACTCGAGTCCGCGGGCTACCGCGTCGACCTGCTCGACCTCGAGTCCGAGGGCTTCGACCCGCGCATGACGGTGGCCGATCAGCCGGACTGGGGCAACCGCGACAAGGAATACTCGGAGCTGGTGCACGCGCACATGCGGCGGGTGCTCGCCGCCGAGGTCGTCGTCGCGGTCTTCCCGGTGTACTGGCAGGGCCTGCCCGCTCTGCTGAAGGGCTGGATCGATCGGGTGTGGAACTACGGATTCGCCTACGGCCGCAGCAAACCCAGGCTGGCGGGCAAGCGCATGCTGTGGCTAGGCCTAGCGGGCGCCACGTCCGACGATCCCATCATCGAAGGTATGCAGCGCGTCCTGGAGACCGCGCTCAACGAGGGCATCGCCTACTACTGCGGCTTCACCTATTCGGCCGTCGGCCTGCTGCCCGACGCCGAGGAGCGCCCGCAGCGCCTCGACGCCGCGGGCAACCTGCTCGTCGGTGACGCGGTGACGGGCGCCGAGCGCGAGGCCCAGTACGCCGAATTCGACCGCCGCGCAGCGGAATCGGTGCAGAAGTTCCTCGCGGCGGAGGCGGTGGCCGCCTGATCAGGCCGCGACGGCGGGCTTCAGTACCTCTTCACACCACTGCCGGAAACCGGTGGGCGTGCGGTACTCGGTCAGGGCCGCCTCGGCATCGTAGATGCCCTGGTCCACGGCATTGGCCATATCGAGAAGGCCTTGCGCCCACGCGTCGGAGAGGCCGTTGCGGGTGAGGTTCGCCTTGAACGCCTCGGGGTCGACCTGCTGGTAACGCACCGGCCGGCCCAGCACCTCGGACACGATCTCGGCCATCTCGTCGGACGACAGGTCCGCCGGGCCCAGGATCGGGACGCTCGACTGCCCGGTCCAGGAATTGTCGAGCAGCAGTTCCGTCGCGACGGCCGCGATGTCGCGGGTGGAACACTGCGGCGCCTTGCGATCTCCGGACGTCGGTCCGAAGAACATGCCCTGGTTCTTGATCGGCTCGACCTGGCGGAGCAGGTTCTCCATGAACCCGGGCGGGCACAGCGACCGGTAGTGCACGCCGGTGCTCTCCACCAGGTGGTCCATGGCGAAGATGGCCGAGATCTGTCCGGCGTTGCGCGCGGTGGCGCGGCCCAGGCTGGAGACCGCGACGACGCGCTCGATCCGCTTCGCGGCGATCGCCTCGCACAGGGGACGGGTGAATTCGAGGACGTGGCCCGCGATGCTGTCGGCCCGGGGATTCGGCGGCACCACCCAGAACACGCTGTCGGCGCCGGTGAACGCCTCGGTGACGACGCCGGAATCGGCCAGCGAGCCGCGCACTATCTCCGCCTCCGCTCGGGCCCGCGCGGACAGCCGGGCGGGATCGCGAGCGATCACCCGGACCGGTCGCCCGCTGTCGAGGACGGCATCGAGAACCTGGTGGCCGATACTGCCTGTAGGTGTCGTGACGACGATCATGCACATCTCCTGAGTGAGGAACGAAAGTAAACTACACCGTACCGTTTACTTTGCGGGAAGGGAAGAGGCATGGCGAGGCGCGGAAGCGAGCTGCGAGAACACATCCTGTTCACGGCGAAGGAGGTCTTCCTCGAGCTGGGCTACGACCGGGCGTCGATGGATGTGGTGGCCGCGCGCGCGGCGACGTCGAAGCGGTCGGTATACGCGCACTTCGAGAACAAGGACGCGCTGTTCCGGGCGGTGATCGAGTTCGTGCGTGAACTGCACCTGGACAAGCTGAAGGAGCCCGGCCACTACAGCGCGGACACGGTGGAGGCGGTCACTCTGTTCTGTGGCCGCTTCCTGCAGACCCTGCTGTGGCGGCCCATCGTGCGCACCTGCCGGTTGGTGATCACCGAGGCGGAACGGCTGCCCGACGCGTCGGCGCGGTATCACGAGACGATGTTCACCGACACCGGTGTCCGGCTGGCCGCGTATATCGCGGAGCGGCAGGGTGTTTCGGAGTCGGAGGGGGCGGCGGTCGCGGGCCGGATGCTGGCGCGCACGGTGTATCCGGCCTTCGTGCGCGCGCTGTTCGGCACCGAGAAACTCACCGACGAGTTCCCTCGGGAGGAGTCGATCGCCGCCGACGTCGATCTGACGCCGATTCGCGATACGGCCGCCGGTTTACTGGGTGAACCGGCTGCCTAGAGTAGTGTTACGGGTCACAACACAGCCCGCACTCTGCATAGTTGGTGCCCATTCGGTAGGGCGCACTTTGCGCATATTGCTTAACTTTTGGTCTGTCTATTGTTCATTCAGCGCTGCAGAGACAGGATGACGGCGACGAATGCTCAACTAGGGAGGCGCCCGATCGGCGCCGAACGGACGGGTGGATCAGATGACCGAACTCGCCGACCGCGAAGTGTTCACAGCACCGTACGACCTCGCCGACCGCTACCGCGTCGGCGCGGGGACGGTCGTCCTGACCGGCGTGCAGGCGATCGCCCGGCAGCTGGTCGAGCAGCATATGCGCGACCTGCGCGCGGGGCGCCGGGTGGGCACGTTCGTCTCCGGGTACCAGGGTTCGCCGCTGGGCGGGGTGGACCGGATGCTGACGGGCATGCCGGAGGTGCTGGCGGAGCACGACATTCGCTTCGTACCGGGGCTGAACGAGGAACTGGCCGCGACCGCGGTGTGGGGCAGTCAGGGGCGGCTCCCGGCGGGTAACGCCACCCACGACGGCGTGGTGGGGGTCTGGTACGGCAAGGGCCCCGGGCTGGACCGGGCGACCGACGCGCTGCGGCACGCGAACATGTACGGCGCCGATCCGAACGGCGGGGTGCTGCTGCTGGTCGGTGACGATCCGGCGGCGAAGTCGTCGACCGTGCCCGCCGTCTCGGAGCGGTCGCTGGCGGCGCTGAACATCCCGGTGCTGTTCCCGCGCAACGCCTCCGAGATCGTCACCATGGGGCTGCACGGAGTCGCGCTGTCGCGGGCGTCGGGATGCCTGGTGGCGTTGAAGATCGTCGCGGATGTGGCCGACGGCGCGTGGACCGTCGACGGCCGGGTGGGCGAGGTCGACACCGTGGTTCCGGAGATCGAATGGGAGGGAAAGCCTTTCACCTACCGGCAGCGTCCGATGGCGGCGCCCGCGGACAGCGTGCCGGCCGAGGCCGACCTGTACGGCCCGCGCTGGGAGATCGTCAAGGCGTACAGCACGCGCAACGACCTCGACGTCATCGAGGTGAATCCGGCGCGGGCGACGGTCGGGATCGCCGCCACCGGAACCACATTCGACGCCGTCCGGCAGGCATTGCTGGACCTCGGTGTGGACGACGACGCGCTGACGCGGGCCGGAGTGCGGCTGCTGCGCATCGGCATGCCTTATCCGCTTGCCCCCGAACGGGTCCGCGAATTCGCCGCCGGACTGTCCCGGATCATCGTGGTCGAGGACAAGACGGCGTTCGTCGAGACCCAGCTCTGCGACATCCTCTACGGCGCCGCCGACGCACCGCAGATCATCGGCAAGCGCGACCGGTCGGGGCGGCCGCTGTTCCCCCAGGACGGCGAACTGACCGCGGGCCGGATCGCCGATCCGCTGCGCCGGGCGCTGGACGGCTGCGTCGACACGAAACGCCCGCTGCCGCAGCCATTGTCGCTGTCGGTGCTGCCGACGAAGCGGGCCGCCTACTTCTGTAGCGGCTGCCCGCACAACCGGTCCACCGCCGTCCCGGAGGGCTCGCTGGCCGGCGGCGGTATCGGCTGCCACACCCTGGTGACGATGTCGAGCCGCGCGGACAGCCGGGTGACCGGCCTGACCCAGATGGGCGGCGAGGGCGCGCAGTGGATCGGGCAGGCGCCGTTCACCGATGTGCCGCACCTGTTCCAGAACATCGGCGACGGAACGTATTTCCACTCCGGCCAGCTGGCCGTGCAGGCGTGTATCGCGGCGGGGGTGAACATCACCTTCAAGCTGCTCTACAACGATGTGGTCGCGATGACCGGCGCTCAGGACGCCGAGGGCGCGCTCGCGGTGCCGCGGCTCACGCACAAGCTGAATCTGGAAGGCGTCCGGCAGATCATCGTCTGCGCGGACGAACCGAAGAAGTACCGCAAGCGGGATCTCGCGCCGGGCGCCCGGCTCTGGCACCGCGACCGGCTCGACGAGGCACAGCGCATGCTGCGCGAGATCCCGGGCGTGACCGTGCTGATCTACGACCAGCACTGCGCCGCCGACGCGCGCCGCAAGCGCAAGCGCGGCGCCCTGCCGGTGCGGCGCACCCGGGTGATCGTCAACGAGGCGGTGTGCGAGGGCTGCGGCGACTGCGGAACGAAGAGCAACTGCCTGTCGGTGCAGCCGGTGGACACCGAATTCGGCCGTAAGACGCGCATCGATCAGACCTCCTGCAACACCGACTACAGCTGCCTCGACGGCGACTGCCCGTCGTTCGTGACCGTGGAACTGCCCGATCCGGCCCGGGCGCCCCGGCGTGAGCGGGCGCGGCCCGAACCGCCCGAGGTCGACGACATCGCCTGCGCCGCACCGTCGTCCACGCAGAATGTCTTCCTGGCGGGGATCGGCGGCACCGGCATCGTCACCGTGAATCAGGTGCTGGCCACCGCCGCGCTGCGCGCCGGGTACGAGGTGGCGAGCCTGGACCAGATCGGACTGAGCCAGAAGGCCGGGCCGGTGGTGTCGCATCTGCGGTTCGCGCCGGGTGCGCTGGAGCCGTCGAACCGGCTCACGCCCGGGTCCGCCGACTGCCTCATCGCCTTCGACCTGCTCACCGCCGCGGACCCGAAGAATCTCGCCTATGGGTCCGCGCGGCACACGCTGTCGGTGGCGTCGACGAGTCGCACGCCCACCGGAGACATGGTGTACGACAAGTCCGTTCGCCATCCGGAGACCGAGGCGCTCCTGGCGCGGCTGGACGGGGTGTCGCGTATGGTGCGTTCGTTCGACGCGCTGGCCGCCGCCCGGACGCTGTTCGGCGACACCGCCGCCGCCAACTTCCTGCTCGTGGGCGCCGCCTACCAGATCGGCGGGCTGCGGTTGCCCGCGACGGCGATCGAGGAGGCCATCGAGATCAACGGCGTGGCGGTCCGGGCGAATATCGCGGCGTTCCGCTGGGGCCGGGCGGCGGTGGCGCGGCCCGCGAAATTCGCCGCCGCGACCGCGACCCGGCGTCCGCGCCGTGCCGCGGGCGATGTCCCACCCGATCTGTTCGACGGGCTCACCGCGACGGGGGAGACGCGACGGCTGGTCGAACTGCGGGCCGTGGAGCTGATCGGCTTCCAGGGCGTGCGGGTCGCCCGCGACTACGTGCGCGCGATGGAGCGGGTCTGGCAGGCACAGCGCCGCGTCACCGAGCGCACCGAGTTCAGCGAGCAGGTGGCGCGCGGACTGTACAAATTCACGGCGTACAAAGACGAGTACGAGGTGGCGCGCCGCCTGGTCGATCCGGCATTCCTGGACGAGGTGCGGGCGCAGGTGCCCGGCGGCTCCCGCCTCACCTACCGCCTGCACCCGCCGGTGCTGCGGGCGCTGGGCCGCACGAAGAAGATCGGCATCGGCCCGCGCGGCCGAGTCGCGCTGCGGGTGCTGGCCGAGGGAAAGCGGCTGCGCGGCACCAGGTTCGACCCGTTCGGTCACACCCGCGTGCGCAAGGTCGAACGTGCCCTGCTGGCGCATTACACCGGAATGGTCACCACGCTCGCGGACACCCTCGCCACCGACTACGACCGCGCGGTCGAGGCAGCCGCCCTGCACGATGTCGTCCGCGGCTACGAGGACATCAAGCTCGCGAATGTCGAGATCTACCGGGACCGCCTGCGGGAGTTGGGGATCGAGGGGCCGGACCTGCCGTAGCGGCCTCGGAAAAGCCCGGCCGTGCGCGCGAAAAAGCCACGCCGACAGCGCTTCTCATCGCATACTGAGAGTCGAT
>NZ_JARWOP010000052.1 GCF_029868745.1 Nocardia wallacei
TACCTCGGCCTCGACGTCCTCGCCCGCTCCCGCGGCCTCACCGACCCCACCGAACAGGAGGACACCACCCCAGCACTGACCGCCTGACCGAACAGGATCACGCGGCAATCACCCCGTTACACCACCCGCTTGGACTTGACCCCTCGGACCAGTCGGCAGCATCAGCCGCCATCCGATACCAAGAAATCGCCTTGTTCCCATCGCTACCCGGATACGTCTTGGCGAACAGAGTCATCAGCCGAGCGGCCACCGCCCACATGCGCGGAGTATCCAACTGCTGTTGCAGGACAACCAGATCAGCCGCCAGCCGCTGTTGAATCCGCGCCGCCCCTTGGCTCATATAGTCCGTCCCGTACTGCGCCAGCTTCGCTTCCCACTCCTCGACAGCCGGTCCCGTGGAATGCAGGCGCGTCGAAAAGCCCTGGGAGAGAAGCTCAGACGCCACCACCGGCGCGATCGACGTAGCCGCGAGGTGAGATAGGAATTCACGACGTTTCACGTCAGCCTCCAATAACTCGAGCGGACAATCCAGCACCGTCGCGAGGTGACGCAACCAGAACGGTGAAGGCTCGGTCCTGCCCGACTCCCAATGCCGCGAGATGTACTCACGCGTCATGTTGTAGCCGGACACCTTGGTCAGCTCACCGGCCAGCCTCCCTTGGCTCCACCCTTTGGCAACACGCAGTTGCTTGATGAGCCTTCCCATGTCCGCCGACATGCCATCCAGCCTGCCACCCCCGAGCCCTCTGTGCGGCGTTGCGGACGGTGATGCCACCCCCGATGCCACTAGCCCGTTCGCAATGCTCGCAGCACCGGGCAACGGGAACACATGCCACCCCACTGCCACTCTTGTGGATCGTGTCCAACGCCGAGTCTGGAGACGGCTCCGCTGTGGAGTTTGTAGCCGACAAGGAAGGCAGCATCATGCGCTACCAGCCGACTGCGTTGGGTTGGGTTGTTCCGGAAGTATCCGACGCGATGTTGTGGGACCGAGCCCAGGTGCAGCGCCTAGCGCGGCATCTCGGATATCTGGTGGTCTGGCCCGAACCATCGTTGATTCCGCTTGCCGACCAGGTGCGAGCAGCCGATGTAGATGTTGTGATCACGCCGTCGCCTCGGCATTTGAGCCCGCTTGCGCTGAACGCGGTGTTGTACGTGGCTGAGATCGAGACTTTGGTGGACACACGCCGCACCGATCGGACCGCTGAAACCGGAAGACGCCCACGCGATCATGCAGATGCACTTGGAGTGCCGGGTTGAGGACTGCCCGCGCAAACGCGTCGCGTTTCGGACCTTGGTCGATGCGGGCCGGATCACGCCCGACTCGGGACGGATGCGCTGAGCGGCGGAAGAGGACGACTCGGGTGCGGTGCCCGGGTCCACCTACCCCGGCGCGCAATAGACTCGGAGGCATGATTACCGCGATCGTGTTGATCCATGCCGAGGCTGCTCGGATTCCGGAGACGGCGCAGGCGCTGGCGAGTCTGGAGGGTGTGGCGGAGGTTTACTCGTGTGCGGGGGACGTTGATCTGATTGCGGTGGTGCGGGTGCGCGACCATGAGCAGATTGCGGAGGTGGTGACGGGGCGGATCAACAAGACGGGGGGTGTGTTGCGCACCGCGACGCATATCGCCTTCAAGTCCTACTCTCAGGCGGATGTCGAGGCGGGGTTCTCCATCGGCGAGTGAGTCGACAGCGCTCTCCTTCAGTGAGCAAGCCCGGCGCAGGACTCCGTGCGAGAGCAGACTCGCAAAGAAGAACCGGCCCCCCGTCGGAGGCGTCGGGGGCGGTTGTGGGTTCTAAACGAAGTGGCCGTGGGTGTGTCCCTTGGCGGGCGGCGGCGGGGGCTCGGCCGGGGTCGTCAGGGGGG
>NZ_JARWOP010000053.1 GCF_029868745.1 Nocardia wallacei
GATGGCCGAGGAATCGATGCTCCGCGCCACCGAGCAGATGGTGATGGTGCTCGGCACCATGAAGGGCGTCGCCATGAAGCTCGGGCAGATGCTGTCGGTGCTGGATCTGGACTTGGTGCGATCCTGTTGGTGTTGTGGCTCGCTGCGCTGGGCGCGACCATCTTTGCGCTGGTCCACGCGGTCCGGCAGCGTCCGGACGCGTTCACCGCCGTCGACAAGCTGACCAAGCCGATCTGGGTCGGCATCCTGGTCGCCGCGCTGGCGTTCCTGCTGCTGGCCCGCACCCCGGTCGGCCTGCTCGGCATCATCGCCGTGGTCGCCACCGGCGTGTATCTGGCCGACGTGCGGCCGAAGGTCGACGAGGTGCAGCGCGGACCGCGCTGGTAGCGGGCACCTTCCCCGCTTGCACTAGCAAGCACCCACTCCTTCGGGTTACTGTGGCTATCAGTAACATACAAAGGAGTGTTCCAATGCGGGCAACGCTGCCTACGCCGATGGCGCAGATCGCGGACCGGGTCCGGGCTCTGTTGCGGTCGCATCGCGCCAACCTGCGCACCCGGGTCTACGGGACCGCCGCGCTGAACCCGCCGGCCGCGCCGGTCGAGGTCGTGCCGGTGACCGCCGCCGACGGCACCCGGCTGCGCGTGCACGCCTACGGTCCCGCCGACGGCGAGGTGATCGTGCTGGTGCACGGCTGGACCTGCTGCATCGAATACTGGAACCCGCAGATCAACGCCTTCGCCGGCGACTACCGCGTGATCGCCTACGACCAGCGCGGCCATGGTGAGAGCGAGCTGGGCGACAGCCCGCTGACCACCGACCTGCTGGCCGAGGACCTCGCCACGGTGCTGGCCGCCACGCTGCGGCCCGGCCGCCGCGCGGTGCTGGTCGGCCACAGCCTCGGCGGCATGACCATCCAGGCCTGGGCCGGCCGCTATCCCGAGCAGGTGGCCAGGCACGCGGCGGCGGTGCTGCTGACCAACACCGCCTCCGGCGACCTGATCGCCGAGACCACCGTGGTGCCGCTGTACAACCGCGGGCTGATGGCCCTGCCGGTCGCCCTCGGCCGCCACGGGCTGGGCAGCCCGATCGTGTTTCCCCCGATCGCGCCGGTGAAATGGATATTCCGGCGGCAGGTCATGAGCCTCGGGTCCACCGGGGACATCGCCGAGTTCGGGTTGTCGATCGTGCGTTCGTGCCCGGCGAGCGTGCGGGCGCGGTTCGGGCGGCTGCTGGCCGATCTGGCGCTCGGCGCCTGCGCCGCGAACCTCACCGTGCCCACCACCGTCGTCGCGGGCAAATTCGACGATATGACGCCCCTCGTGCACTCCCGGCGGATTGTCGAAATGCTCCGCGGCGCAGGCAGTTTCGAGCGTCTGACGGTGCTGCCGACGGGACATCTGGGCAATGTCGAGGCCTACCGGGAGTTCAACGAGGAACTCGGGCGGGTGCTCACCGCGACGTACGCCGCGCGCGAGATCAGCGCGTAGGGCCGCCCGGAGTCGTTGCGGCGCACAGCCGACGGCCGCCCGCGGTGAGCCGATCGTGCGCAATTCGTTATTCGCCACCGTGCTATCGCGGCATGGTTCCGGGGCGATATGTGTTGTAGATAACAACGCTTCATCGACGGGGCCGTTTCACGAATGGCGTTGCGGTCGATGGGTATTCGATGAGGGCGGGATGCAAGCGGAACGAATGCGATCCGACCGCTTGCACTAGCAAGCACTGCTGCTAGCGCGGTAGTGTGCGCCAGGACACAAAGGAGTGCTCATGCTGGTGAAGCTGCCCGAAACGGTGACCGGCCTGCGAAGCGGGCCCGACGCGCTGACCGCCGCCTACCGCGCCCGATTGCGCGGCCGCACCTACGCCACCGCGGCCCTCAACGCCGCGCCGTCACCCGAGATCATCCCCGTCACCACGCGCGACGGCATCGACTTGCGGGTACAGGCGTACGGCCCCGCCGACGGCGACGTGATCGTGCTGATCCACGGCTGGTCGTGTTGCATCGAGTACTGGAATCCGCAGATCAACGCGTTCTCCGAACAGCATCGCGTCGTGGCGTTCGACCTGCGCGGCCACGGCGCCAGCGAGGTCGGCAAGCGCGAATTCTGCGCCGAGCAACTGGCCGACGACCTGTCCGACGTGCTCGACGCGGTGCTGCGGCCGGGGCAGCGGGCGGTGCTGGTGGGCCACAGCATGGGCGGCATCACGATTCAGGCGTGGGCGCAGCACTATCCGGAGCAGGTCGCCGAGCGCGCGTCCGCGGTGCTGCTGGCCACCACGACATTCGGCTCCATCGCCTCGGAGACCCAGGTGCTGCCGTTCTTCAATGACCTTGTCCCGGCGCCGATCTGGCTGGGCCGGGCATTGTTCGGTACCCCGGTGCCGTTGCCGAGCGGCTTCGCCGTGCGGTCGATCTTCAAGGCGCGCATCATGAATCGCGCCGCCACGGCCGAGCAGGCCGAATTCGGGCTCTCGATCGTGCGTTCCTGCCGACCGCAGGTCCGCGGCCGGTTCGCGCTGGCGCTGGCGGATCTGGACCTGCCCGATGCCGCCGCCAACATCACCGTGCCCACCAGCGTGATCGCCGGTGAGTACGACCGGTTGCTGCCCAAGCGCATGTCCCAGCGGATCGCCGACGTGCTCGCCGAGACCGGCAGCCTGGACCGCTACACGGTGCTGCCGACCGGGCATCTGCCGAATATCGAAGCGCCGCAAGAGTTCAACGCCGAACTGCACCGCATGGTGCGGATCGGGCAGCGCGGACGGGGCGCGGTCGCCAGCTGAGGATCGTCGTCAGTCGAAGACGACGGTGCGGCGGCCGTGCACGAGAACGCGGCCCTCCAGGTGCCAGCGCAGTCCCCGCGCCAGCACCACCCGTTCGATGTCGCGGCCTTGGCGGACCATGTCGTGGGCCGTGTCGGCGTGGTCGATGCGAATCACGTCCTGCTCGATGATCGGGCCCGCGTCCAGCTCGGCGGTCACGTAATGGCAGGTGGCGCCGATCAGTTTCACGCCGCGCGCGTACGCCTGGTGGTACGGGCGGGCGCCGACGAACGACGGCAGGAAGCTGTGATGGATGTTGATGGCCCGGCCCGCCCAGTGCTCACACAGCTCCGCCGGAAGCACCTGCATGAATCGCGCCAGCACCACGGCATCCGGAGCGTGCTCGTCCACCAGCGCGCGGACCTGCTCGAAGGCCGGACCCCGCTCGCCCGGATCCTTCGGGAAGGGCACGTGATGGAACGGCACACCGTGCGCCCGGGTCATCTCCGCCAGATCCGGATGGTTGCCGATCACCGCCTCGATGGTGGCGGGCAGCTCGCCGCTGGTGGCGCGGCCCAGCAGATCGTGCAGGCAGTGCCCGTCCCGGCTGACCAGCAGCACCGCGCGCCGCCGCACCCCGGAATCCAAGAGCTGCCAATCGGTTTCGGGCCCCAGCTCCGCCGCGACCGCCGCGAACCGGTCACGCAATTCCGCCAGTCCGAACGGCACCGTCGAGGCCTGCACGGCCTGCCGCGTGAAGAACCACCCCGCCGCGGTGTCCGAGTGATAACCGGCCTCCATGATCGACCCCCCGAACTCGGCGATGAACGAGGTGATCCGGGCAATGATGCCCGGCCGATCCGGACAGCCCAGCATCAGCACATAGCGCCGGTCATCGGCAACGGACGACGAACTCATACCCCCGATCCTCCCAGCAAACCCGCCGCGACCCGCAACCGACCGCCGATCGGGTCGTCTACAACGTGTAGAACGGTTCGGCGTAATGGAATTCGCCGGTCATGGCCGGTTCGTAGGCGGTGAGGGGGCGGACCTGGAAGTGGGAGTTCCACGTGGATTCGTCGGGGACGATGCCGACGCGGGAGCCGGGAAGGAAGCCGAAGCGGGGGTAGTAGTCGAGGCTGCCGAGCAGGCCGATCAGCGGCTCGTCGAGGGCGTCGGCGGCGCCGAGCGCGGCGTGCATGAGGGCGGAGCCGACGCCGTCGCCCTGGTGGTCGGGGAGCACGCCGATCGGGCCGAGCGCCAGCACGGGGTACAGGCCCACACCGGCGCGCGTGAGGCAGACGTGCCCGACCACCCGGTCGCGCACCTGCGCCACCAGCGACAGCGTCGGCATCCAGCCGGAATTGCTGCGCAGCCGGTGCACGAGCGCCACCTCGGCCGGATCGGCGGCCGCGCGGGGCGCCTCGCCGGGTAGGCCGTCGGGGTAGTCGCGGGCGAAGGCGCGGCGATGCACCGCGTCGATCGCAGGGATGTCGCCGGCCCGTTCCCGACGGATCAGCACGGTGGCTTCTCCCTCCCCAGCGAGATGGTTCCGGGCCCCGTGGCCCGACCCTTACGAGTGTGCCACGGGCGTGTGCCAGACTCTGTCCTCATGGCCGATACCGCTCCGGAATCAGGTACCCGTGCGCTCACTCGCGGCGAGGTGGCCGCGATGATCGACCACACCCTGCTCGCGCCGGAGGCGACCGCGGCCGAGGTCGCCGCTGCGGTGGCCGAGGCGCGGGAGCTGGGGGTGTACGCGGTGTGCCTGTCCCCGGCGATGCTGCCGGTCCGCGCGCCCGGCCTGCTGGTCGCGACCGTCGCGGGATTCCCGTCGGGCAAGCATCATTCGTTGATCAAGGGGACCGAGGCGCGGCTGGCGGCGGACCAGGGCGCGGCCGAGGTCGACATGGTCATCGATGTCGGCGCCGCGATCTCCGGCGACTACAACGCGGTGCTGGCCGACATCGTCACCGTGCGCGAGGGCCTGGGCGACCGTGCGGTGCTGAAGGTGATCATCGAGTCCGCCGCACTGTCCGACGAGGCGATCGTCGAGGTGTGCCGGACCGCCGAGCGCGCCGGGGCGGATTTCGTGAAGACCTCCACCGGTTTCCATCCGAAGGGCGGGGCGAGCGCGCACGCCGTCCGGCTGATGGCCGATGCCGTCGGCGGCCGGATGGGCATCAAGGCCAGCGGTGGCATTCGCACCGCGGCGGCGGCCGCCGAGTTGATCGCGGCCGGTGCCACCCGGCTCGGATTGTCGCGCTCGCGCGAGGTGCTCGCGGGCTTCCCGGAGTAGGTCAGCAGCTGACGTTCTGGTTGTTGTCCGGCGCCGGTTGCAGCTTGGTGGTGCCGCCGGTCAGCGAGACCGAGATGCCGTCGTCGGTCACCCGGACGGCGGTCGGCTGCAGGTCCAGGGGATAGCTCTGCAGGCTCTCGGTCATCATGTCGACGATGCTGTCGACCAGATCGGTGGGCAGCCCGAAACCGAACAGTTGCGCGGACTGCGTGGTCACCTCGATCCGGTCGCCGACGATCTGCGGCTTCAGGCGCATGTCGGCGATGCCGCCGAGCACCTTGACATCCAGCGTGCCGCTCGCCGGGTCCGACTGGACCCCGGAGACCAGGCCCTGCAGCGTCTGCGCGATACCCGCATTGCTCCAGGTGGCATCGGCGCTGCTGCTGCCGATATCGGCGCCGCCGCGGCCGTTGTCGATCAGCGTGATGTCGTTGAGCCGGGCGTGCACCTTCATATCCGAGGCGGGGCCGAACTTCGCGTCGTCGCTCTTGATGTCGACGTACTGGATCCGATGATCGAAGGCGGTGAGCAGCAACGGTTTCGGGCCGAAGCCCACCGACACCTTGGAGCCGAGATCCCGCTCCACCTGGGTGGCGATGCACTTCTCGGTCCGGTGGCGGTAGTAGGTCTCGGCCGCGGCCGCGGTCCCGACCACGGCGAGCACGACGACGAGTCCGACGATCAGGATGATCCGCCGCAGGTTCCGGGCGCCGGTCCGGCCGCCGGACGGCGGGCCGGGAGCGGTCGCGGTCTGTGGAGGGTTCGAACTCATGGCCACGATTCTTCCCGAGCTTTCTGAGCCTGCTCTGTGGGGCGGTTGAAGGCTTGGCACAAGGGCTGCCCGCGATTGTGACATGACGCATAACCCGCGCGCGTAATCTGGGTCACATGTCCGGTGCAGCTGCCGCCCGTCCCGCCCCCGATTCGGATCGGGAGTGGCAGGCGCTGCGGGAGTCGGCCGCCCGGCACGCCGGTTACTTCACCACCCGTCTCGTCGCGCACACGCGGTGTCAGGAGCGGGTGCGTTCCGCCCTGCGCGACGGCTCGGTGACCCGGGCGGGCGTCGGCCTGCTGCGCCTGGCGGAGTGGCCCGACGGCCCGCTCGACGAGTACGCGATGTGGTCCGCGTGGTTCGAGGGCACGGCCGCGGTCTCCCACCACAGCGCGGCCGAACTGCACGGCCTCGGCCGGCTGCGCCCGCGCTTCCTGCACCTGTCGGCCGGTGCCGGGCGAGCCCCGAACGCACCCCGCCTGGTGGTGCTGCGTCGCGCACTGTGCGGCCGCGATGTCGAGTCGGCGGGCACCTTCCTGGTCACCACCCCGGTGCGAACAGTCCTGGACCTCGCCGAGACGGGTATCGGCCAGAGCGCCCTGGACGAGGTAGTGGCCGACGCGGTCGCCATCTTCCGCTGCGCGAGCGCGGAAATCCGTTCCGCCGCAGAGCAATTACCACCCCACACCGCCGCCCGTATCCACCACGCGCTGACGCGGGCTTGACCAGTTCCTCATCCGGCCTGGGGCGCCACCGTCTCCCAGGGGACCGAGAGTACGCAGTCGCGCATGCGGCGGCGGTAGCGGCGAATCGGGAAGCCTTCGGCGCGTAGGGTTTTCGCGGCCTCGCGCCAGCGCACGCGCGGGCCGTACGGGGCCAGGGGAGCGGCGCGGGCCCAGGCCCGGTCGGCGGCGGTGAGCAGGGTGTGCACTCGCTCGCCGGGAATGTTGCGGTGTATCAACGCCTTCGGCAGTCGTTCGGCGATATCGGAGGGACGTTCGACGGTGAACGGGTCCCATGCCAGCGTCAGCGACATCGGCCCGGTGCGATCCAGCAGCACCCACGCGCAGCGCCGACCCAACTCGTCACAGGTCCCGTCGATCAACAGCCCGCCCGGCGTCAGTCCGCTCAGCACCGTCCGCCACGCCTCGGCGACCGCCTCCTCCGGGTACTGCCGCAGCACGTTGAACGCGCGCACCAGCACCGGGCGCAGGCCCGCCAGTTCGAAGCCGCCGCGCGCGAAGACCACACCGTCGCGGCCGGGCACGACCCGCGCCGGATCGATCTCCAGCCCGACCACCCGCACGTCGGCGCGCACCCGCCGCAACCGCGCCGCCAGCTCGATCGTGGTCACCGGGCTGGCTCCGTAACCCAGATCGACCACCAGTGGGTCTTCGGCCGTCAGCAACCGGTTCGCAATCAGGTCGTCGTGCATCAGCCAACGATCGCTGCGCCGCAATCGATTGATGCCCGTCGTGCCGCGGGTGATCTCGCCGATCGGTGGGTGCGGTGCTTTCGAGCCGCGCCGAACCGGCGGCGGCCGCGAGCCCTCGGCGCTCGAGCCGGCCGCCGGGCCCGGACTCACCCCGCGGTGGGGTGCTGCTCGTCCAGCCACTGCGCCGTGAACTCGGCCTCGGCGCGCAGCAGATCCACGAGGTTGATCAGCATCATCTGCTCGAGCTTGGGGCCGAGCATCGGGATGAACACCTTGGCGGTGGACGAGGTGCGCAGCGTGCACCCGGTCTCGGTCGGGAACAGGTGCATCGTCCCGTTCAGGCTGCCGGGCCCGGCCGGGATCGAGGCCACGTATTCGCCGGTGACCTCGGGTCCGAACGGGCCGTAGGTCTCCCGGCGGGTGATCGTCATGTCCTTGCGCATCACCGTCTGCGCGATCTCGGGCAGCATGTCACGCGGCAGGATGTGCTGGATCTCGACCTCGATGCCGCTGTCCCCGGCGGACAGCTCGGTCACGTCGTTGGGGGAGTACTTGCGCATCTCCTCCATCCGCGCGTCCCAGTAGGCGCGGTCGGACAGCGCCGCGTACACCTCTTTGGTGGTGTGCAGCGGGTAGCGGGCGGAATAGTCCAGTCGGCGGGCCATGGGATGCCAGGGTACTGTGCGCGATTCAGCGATTCGCGATCCAGGTATTGGTGAAGTCGGTCTCCGCGGCGAGCAGCTCCAGCAACTTCTCGGCGACCACGGCCTCG
The DNA here is from genome assembly GCF_029868745.1 of Nocardia wallacei. Classification (GTDB taxonomy): domain Bacteria; phylum Actinomycetota; class Actinomycetes; order Mycobacteriales; family Mycobacteriaceae; genus Nocardia; species Nocardia wallacei_B. Next base: position 8,045 of record NZ_JARWOP010000053.1, read on the forward strand.
ATCTTCTTGCCGAACAACGGGATACCGACCTCGACCGAACCCTGGATGACCGCCTGCGACGCCTCACCGACCGCGCTGAGGGTCACGGTGCCGCGCACCTGCGCGGGCGCGTCCTGCACCTGCGCGGTGAAGGTACCCGCGAAACCGGAATAGCTCTCGGTGCGCGGAATGATCAGATCGCCGGGGCGGACCGAGGTGATGGCGCTGGGCAACTCGGCGGCCGGAATGGACTGCACCATCTCGACGTGCAGCTGTTCCTGGTCGATCGAGGCCTGGAACGAGTCCAGGCGCGCGTTGGGTCCGCCGACCTCCTCGATCCGGTCTTTCCAATACTGTTCGTCTGCGAACGCGGCACGGATCGCCTCGGCCGGATGCGCGTACTGAGCCGTATACGCCAGGGGTGTCGCCATGGTCGAACACGCTACCGTCTTTCGCTGTGCGTACATCGAGAGTGGTGCCGATCCACAAAGCGCGGGAGCTGCTGGCCGCGACCGGTGCGCGGGTGCGTGATTCGGTTCCGCTGGCGGAGCTGACCACACTGCGCGTCGGCGGCGCGGCGACGGTGGCCGACTGCGCCGACACCGAGGCCCTCGTCGCGACCGTACGCACCCTGGACGACGCCGGAATTCCCCTGTTGCTGCTGGCCGGCGGCTCGAATCTGCTGATCTCCGACGACGGGTTCCCCGGCGTCGTCGTGCGGGTCGCGACCGAGCGCGTCGAGATCGGCGCGGACCGGGTCGTCGCGGCGGCGGGCGCGAACTGGGACGCCGTGGTGGCGGCGACGGTCACCGCCGGGTTCGGCGGCCTGGAGTGCCTGTCGGGCATTCCGGGTTCGGCGGGCGCGACGCCGGTGCAGAACGTGGGCGCCTACGGCGTCGAGGTCGAGCATCTGCTGTGCCGGGTGCGGCTGCTGGACCGCGAGACCGGCGCGATCCGCTGGGCCACGCCGGACGAACTCGGCTTCGGCTACCGCACCTCGGTCCTCAAGCACAGCGACCGGGCCGTGGTGCTCGAGGTCGAGTACGCCCTCGACCCCACCGGAGCCAGCGCGCCGCTGCGCTACGGGGAGCTGGCCCGGGCCCTCGACGCCGAGGAGGGACAGACCCGCCCGGCGGCGCAGGTGCGCGCGGCGGTGCTGCGGCTGCGCGGCGGCAAGGGCATGGTGCTCGACGCCGTCGACCACGACACCTGGAGTGCCGGTTCGTTCTTCACCAATCCGGTGGTCCCGCACGACTCGGTGGAACAGGTGCGCGCCGCGATCACGAGTCTGCTCGGCGATGTGACAATCCCCACCTATCCGGCCGTGGACGGAGTCAAGTTCTCGGCGGGCTGGCTGATCGAGCGGGCCGGTTTCGCGAAGGGCTATCCCGGCCCGGAGTCACCGGCGCGGCTGTCCACCAAACACACACTGGCACTGACCAACCGCGGTGCCGCGACGGCCGCCGACCTGGTCGCGCTGGCCCGCACGGTCCGCGACGGGGTCGAGGACCGGTTCGGCATCCGGCTCGAGCCCGAACCGGTGACCGTGGGGATCGGCCTCTAGGGGTTGTCGGGGCGACACGCGCGGAGCTGTTCGGTCTTCGCGGTAGATTCGAGGAAGTGAGCAGTCGAGGAGTTTCCAGCCGTCGCGCCGTGCTGATCGGAATGGCTCAGCTGGCGGGCGCCGCGCTGGTCGCCGGGTGTTCGAACGGCGGCGGCGACAATGCGGCGCCGAAGGAGAAGGCGCCGGTCGCGAAGGTCACCTTCCAGCCCGGCGCGGACAGCACCGACGTCAATCCGGTGTCGCCGGTGTCGGTGTCGGTGTCGTCCGGCCGCATCGATCAGGTCGCCCTGAGCAACGCCGCGGGCAAACAGGTCGCGGGCGCCCTGGCCCCGGACGGCAGCAGCTTCAAGATCACCGAGCCGCTCGGCTACGACGTGACCTACACCTGGTCCGGCACGGCGATCGGCACCGATGGCAAGCCCGTCCGGATCGACGGCAAATTCACCACCGTCGCCCCGAACCAGACCGTGCCCGCCACCATCAACATCGGTGACGGTCAGGAGGTCGGCATCGCGGCGCCGATCATTCTCCAGTTCAAGAGCCACGTCACGAACAAGGCCGCGGTGGAGAAGGCGCTCACCGTCACCACCACCCCGGAGACCGAGGGCGGCTGGGCCTGGCTGCCGGACGACAACGGCGGCTCCCGCGCGCACTGGCGCCCGCGCGAGTACTGGGCGCCCGGCACGGATGTGAAGTTCACCGGCAAGCTCTACGGACTCGAACTCGGCGAGGGCGCTTACGGTTACGGCGACCTCAGCTCGGAGTTCAAGATCGGCCGCAGTCAGATCGTGAAGGGCTACGCACCCAGCCACCGCGTGCAGGTGATCCGCGACGGGCAGACGGTCTTCGACTTCCCGTGCAGTTACGGCGAGGGCAACGAGGCGCGCAACGTGACCCGCTCGGGCGTCCACGTGGTGACCGAGAAGTACGAGGACTTCATGATGTCGAATCCGCCGTTCTACACCAACGTTCGCGAGCGCTGGGCCGTACGCATCTCCAACAACGGCGAATTCATCCACGCCAACCCGGAATCGGCTGGGGCGCAGGGCAATACGAACGTCACCAACGGCTGCATCAACCTGAGCACCTCCGACGCGCAGGCCTTCTTCCCGACCGCGATGTACGGCGACCCGGTAGAGGTCACCGGCACCTCGATCGCCCTGTCCGCCGCCGACGGCGATCTCTACGACTGGACCATCGACTGGGATACCTGGAAGACCATGTCCGCCTTGCACGGTGAGCCGTCCGCGGTCGTCTCCGCGACGCCGGTGCCCCCGGGTCCGGTGCGCAGCGGGAACTGACGCGGGAGCGTCAGCCGCGGCGGGCGAACCGGCCGGCGTCGGCTTGGTCGCGCGGCTTGACGACGATCGTGTCCAGGTTGACGTGCGGCGGGCGGCCGGCGACGAAACCGATGATCTCGGCGATGTCCTGGGCGACGAGCGGATCGATGCCCTCGTAGACCTTGGCGGCCCGCTCGCCGTCACCGCCGAAGCGGACCAGCGAGAACTCGGTTTCGACTGCGCCCGGGGCGATTTCGGTCAATCGCACCGGCTGCCCCAGCAACTCGCCGCGCAGCGTCCGGTGCAGCACGGCCTGCGCGTGCTTGGCGGAGGTGTAGCCGGAACCGTTGTCGTAGGCGGTGAACGCGGCCACCGAGGTGACGGTGACGATCAGGCCGTCACCGGAGGCGATCAGCTTGGGCAGCAGCGCCTTGGTGATCCGCAGCGTGCCGAGCACGTTGGTCTCCCACATCCAGCGCCAGTCGTCCAGGTCGGCCTCGGCGACCGGCGCCAGGCCCTTGGCGCCACCGGCATTGTTGACCAGGACGTCCACCCGCTCGACCGCTTCGGTGAACGCCCGCACCGACGCCTCGTCGGTCACGTCCAGCGGCAGCGCCGTGCCGCCGATCTCCTCGGCCAGTCGCTGCAACCGGTCCACCCGGCGGGCGCCGACGTACACGTGGTAGCCCTGTCCGGCCAGCTCACGCGCGGTGGCCTCCCCGATTCCGGAACTGGCTCCGGTGACGACAGCGGTGCGGTTGCTCATGGCCCCGAGCATATGTGCCGCCGATTCACTCGACGATTCGTGGTGGACGCCGGTCCATAATGCGGCGGCGCTAGCCTGGCGGCATGGCGATTCGGGACGTAGTCAGCGCGGACGGCACCACCATCGTGTATCGGGTGACCGGTCCGGCCGACGGCAGGCCGCTGGTGTTGCTGCACGGCTGGGCCGGGAACCTGCGGTGCTGGGGGCGTGCCGCAGAGTTGCTGGCCGAGCGGTTCCGCGTGATCGCCGTCGATCTGCGCGGGCACGGCTACTCCGACGCGCCGGAGGCGGGCTACGACAACCCGAAGAACTGGGCGGCCGACGTCGCGGCCGTGCTGGCGGGGGAGTCGGTCGAGTCCGGCGCGGTGCTGCTCGGCTGGTCCTACGGTGGCATCGTGCTCAGCGATTACCTGACCGCCTATGGCACGGGCGCGATCGCGGGTGTTGTCTACACCGGCTCGCAGGCCGGCATCGGACGCGACGTGCCCGGCGCGACCCCCGGCCCGGCCATGCAGCAGGCCATTCCCGACGTCTTCGAGGAGAGCCCCGGCAAATCCATGCGCGGCTTCGCGGCGTTCGGCAACGCCAACACCGGCCCGGGCCGCGACAAGGGCGAACAGGCCCAACTCCTCTACGGCGGCAGCCTGGCCACACCGCCCCGAGTCCGCAAGGCCCTCTTCTACCGCACCACCGACAACACCGAAACCCTCCGCACCCTCGACGTCCCCGTCCTGGTCCTGCACGGCACCGCCGACCCCGTCGTCCCCCTCGACAACGGCCGCTACATCGCCACCACCGCCCCCGACACCCGCACCTCGTTCTGGGAAGACGCCCAACACGGCCTGTTCATCGAGAACCCCGCTCGCTTCGCCGCCGAGGTCACCGATTTCATCGACGGCTTGGGCTGATCCGGGGCGTCCGGCCATCGAGTCATCTTCGCCGGACAGGTAGCGGAATCCATCCCAGGCTTGGGCCGAGCGCCTGCCGTGTGGTGGCCGCGGCCATCCCGAGCTGGGCTCGTCACAATCCCCGTCCGGCGCTGTCCCGCTCTGCTGCCCTCCGGAGGCGTGTCCTCCGATTGCGTTCTGCCGCAAGAGGTGTCGGGCAAGGCGGCCGCAAGAGGTGTCGGGCAAGGCGGCCGCAAGAGGTGTCGGGCAAGGCGGCCGCAAGAGGTGTCGGGCAAGGCGGCCGCAAGAGGTGTCGGGCAAGGCGGCCGCAAGAGGTGTCGGGCAATGCTGCCGCAAGAGGTGTCGGGCAAGGCGGCCACAGCAAGTACCGGGAAAGGCGGACACAACAAGTGGCGGGAAAGGCTGCCACAACAGGTGCTGGCGAAGGCTGCCATAACAGGTGTCGGGCAGGGGCCGCCACAACAGGTGCCGGGGAAGGCTGGCCACAACGGGTATTGGGCAGGTTGACTGGCAAGGCGCGGGGCGTTCCCTACCTCGCCTGGCCCTCGTGGCGGACCGCCATTTCCTTTCCTTTCGCGATGGCGGGGAGTGGCGGGGAACCGCTGGGATCGAACCGGGGCGCGCACCGCTGCGTGTGGTCGAGTGTGATCGAACGCATAGGTCGGTGGGGCGTGACCGCTTTGCCCGGAAATCGCCGGGCAGCGGCTGGGCAACGGCTCGTCCGGGTGGCGAATTGCCTTGTGACGGCAATCACTTGGTGGCGGAGGTCGCGACGGCCGTCGGTACCGGGCGTGCACACTGGAGGCGTGAGTCAACGCACGGACCTACGGCCGCATCGGATAGCCGTGCTGTCGGTGCACACCTCCCCGCTGGCGCAGCCGGGCACCGGAGACGCGGGAGGCATGAACGTCTACGTGCTGCAGACCGCGATTCAGCTCGCCCGCCGCGGCGTCGAGGTGGAGATCTTCACCCGCGCCACCTCCTCCAACGACGAACCGGTGGTCGAGGCCGCGCCCGGTGTGCTGGTGCGCAATGTGGTGGCGGGCCCCTTCGAAGGCCTGGACAAGCACGACCTGCCCACCCAGCTGTGCCCGTTCGCCGCCGAGGTGCTGCGGCAGGAGGCTCGCCATCTGCCCGGCCACTACGACCTGATCCACTCGCACTATTGGCTGTCCGGCCAGGTCGGCTGGCTGGCCCGGGACCGCTGGCGGGTGCCGCTGGTCCACACCGCGCACACGCTCGCCGCCGTCAAGAACGCCCACCTCGCCGCCGGTGACACCCCGGAGCCGCCCGCACGTGAGATCGGCGAGAAGCAGATCGTCGCCGAGGCCGACCGCCTGGTGGCCAACACCGGCGAGGAGGCGCGCCAGCTGGTCGAGCTGTACGGCGCCGAGCCGGAGCGGATCGATGTGGTGCTCCCGGGCGCCGACCTCACCCGCTACCACCCCGGTGATCAGGCGGCCGCCCGCGCCGAACTCGGCCTGGACCCGCACGAGCAGATCGTGGCCTTCGTCGGCCGGATCCAGCCGTTGAAGGCCCCCGACGTGCTCGTGCATGCCGCCGCGCAGGTCTTGCGTGGCCAGCCGGACCGCGCATTGCGGGTGCTGATCGTCGGCGGCCCGTCCGGCACCGGACTGGATCGCCCCGACGCTCTGATCGAACTGGCCGCCGAACTCGGCATCGCCGATCGCGTCACCTTCCTGCCGCCACAGCCGCCGGACCGTCTCGTGCAGGTGTACCGCGCCGCGGATCTGGTGGCCGTGCCCAGCTACAACGAGTCGTTCGGCCTGGTCGCCATCGAGGCCCAGGCCAGCGGCACACCGGTATTGGCCGCGCACGTGGGCGGCCTGGGCACCGCCGTGCGCGACGGCGTTTCGGGCCTGCTGGTCCCGAGCCACCGCACCGACGACTGGGCCGCCGCGCTGCGCTCGCTGCTCGATGACCCCGCCGGCCTGCGCCGGATGGGCGCCGCCGCGGTCGGGCACTCCGCCAATTTCTCCTGGGAGCACACGGCCGAGGGCCTGCTCGACAGCTACACGCAAACGCTCTCCGGATATCGGGGAATGCGTTCGCGATTGGCGGGTACGTTGCAGGCAGAGAGCAGTCAGGCCAGGTCGCGGGCGCTGTGGCGGCGCCGGATGGGAGTGGTTCGCCGGTGACCGAGCACGACTCGATCCGAGACACCGCCCAGCTGATCGAAGACACCCTGCGCGAACGCGAGGTGGACTACACCCGCGAGGGCGAGGACGTGTTCATCGTCGTCCTGCCCGGCGAGCGCAAGTTGAAGACCTCCGTGATGCTGACCGTCGGCAAGCACGGCGTGCGGGTGGAGTGCTTCGTCTGCCGCAAGCCCGACGAGAACTTCGAGGGCGTCTACAAATTCCTGCTCCGCCGCAACCGCCGCCTCTACGGCGTCGCCTACACCCTCGACCGCGTCGGCGATATCTACCTGGTCGGCCGCTTCGCCACTCACACCGTCACCGCCGACGAACTGGACCGCATCTTCGGCCAGATTCTCGAGGCGGTCGACGCCGACTTCAACGTCCTGCTGGAGCTGGGCTTCGCGGAATCCATTCGCCGCGAATGGAAATGGCGAGTTTCCCGCGGCGAATCCCTCAAGAACCTCCGCGCCTTCGAGCACCTGGTAGACGAAGACTCCTGATCGCGCCCGAACCGCGGGTCATGGGAGCCGTTTGCGTCGCCGTCCGGCCTGACCGGTCACAATCCGGCTCGAGACGGCAAATCTCGCCGCGTCACCGTGGATTGTGTCCGTTCAGGCCGGGTGCACAGATCCGCGTGGGGAAACCAGTGCGGCGAGGTGGCCTTCGAGCGGGCCGGCGGGTGAGAATTCGGGGGCCCGGTGGTTCGGCAGGAGGTGGCTCGGCATGACTGTGCTGGCTCTCGATATCGGGGCGACGAAATTCGCGGCCGGGGTGGTGCACGCCGGGCGGCAGGTGCGGGAAGTGCGCCGGACCGAAGTGCCGCCGGAATCCGTGTGGGAAGCGTGCCGGACGCTGTTGCGGCAGGTCGCCGGGGATGCGCGGGTGACCGCGATCGGCATCGGGTCGGCGGGTCCGGTGAACATACGCGCGGGAACCATTGCGCCGCTGAACATTCCGGAATGGCGAGCGGGGTTCCCCTTGGTCGCCCAGGTACAGGAGTTGTTCCCCGCGGCAGTGATCCGGCTCGCCGTCGACGGCGCATGCCTGGCGCTGGCCGAACACCACATCGGCGGTCTGCGCGGCGTCCGAGACGGCCTGGCGATGACGGTGTCGTCCGGGATCGGCGGCGGAATCATCATGGACGGCCGAGTCGCGGTGGGCCGCACCGGAAATGCCGGACACGTCGGCCACATCGTGGTGCCGGGTTCGACCGCGCCGTGCGGCTGCGGCGGGGTCGGGTGCGTGGAGGCGGTGGCGAGCGGCATGTCCTCGGCCCGGTGGGCCCGCGAGCAAGGCTGGACCGGTAACACCGGCGCCGAACTGGCGCGGGATGCCCGGGCCGGTCACCCGATCGCCCTGGCCGCCCTCGAACGCGCCGGAACCGCTCTGGGCCAAGCGATCTCATCGGCCGCCGCACTGCTCGACATCGACCGCGCGGTTATCGGCGGCGGCTTCGCCGAAGCGGGCGCGCCCCTCTGGGAACCGATGCGCGCCGCGATCACCACCCACGCCCGGCTGGATTTCACCCGCGCCCTGCGCGTCGTGCCCTCTCGCATCACCAACGGAGCCACCCTGGCAGGCGCGGGCGTATTGGCCGCGGGCCACGCCACGGCCGACGAATACGACTGAGCGCTTTCGCCCGCTCCCAGCTCGCGCGATCCCCTCCGTGGCGCGAACCAGGACCGAAATTCAGGCCGAACGAACGTGCGCCACCAGCGCGTTCGCATGCCCGTGCCCGAGCCCGTACGCACTCTTCAACCAGGCCACCAGCTCCATGTGCTTGGTCAGCTCCGAGCCTCGAATCAGCTCCAGCCACTCCTCGACGGGACGGCCGTACTTCTTCTCGATGGAAGGGAAGTAGGAGGCCGGGCCCTTGACGGTGGCCGACTGCGGTGTTGCGCTCATGCCCGATAGGACGACGCCGAGGCGAAGAACTCATCTGTGGTCCCGCACACATGCGGCGAGTCTCCGCCCACTACCGCGCGCCTGACCGGTTTGACCTGGTAGAAGCGCTATCGTCAACGAGTGGCAGCCGAATTCACGCCTGGCGATGTGGTTTTCGTGCCCAGCGGCCCTTTCCAGGGCGTCTGCGGTGTGGTCCGGGAGGTCGACCCCGGACGTGAGGAGCTACACCTCGACATTCCCGTCCGCGGCGGCCGCCACGGCGCCCTGGTTCGTTTCGACGAGGTCGAATGGATCTAGCCGCGCGAGACCCGTGACCAGGCCCGCACCCCGCCGGACGCCCGCGGGGGCGGGTTAGCATAGCCCGCATGACGTACACCCTCGTGCTGCTGCGCCACGGCGAAAGCGAATGGAACGCCCTGAACCTGTTCACCGGCTGGGTGGACGTTCGCCTGACCGACAAGGGCATGGCCGAGGGCAAGCGCGCGGGCGAACTACTGGCCGAGCACGGGATCCTGCCCGACATCGTCTACACCTCCCTGCTCCGCCGCGCGATCAGCACCGCCAACCTCGCCCTGGACGCCGCCGACCGGCACTGGATCCCGGTGGTCCGCGACTGGCGACTCAACGAGCGCCACTACGGCGCGCTGCAGGGCAAGAACAAGGCGCAGATCCGCGACCAGTACGGCGACGAGCAGTTCATGCTGTGGCGCCGCAGTTACGACACCCCGCCGCCGCCGATCGAGCCGGGCACCGAATACAGCCAGGACGGCGACGCCCGCTACGCCGGTACGGCCGTGCCGGAGACCGAGTGCCTGCAGGACGTCGTCGCCCGCATGGTCCCGTACTGGGAGTCGACCATCTCCAAGGAACTGGTGGCGGGCCGCACCGTTCTCGTTGCCGCGCATGGTAATTCGCTGCGCGCCCTGGTCAAGCACCTGGACGGCATCTCCGACGACGACATCGCGGGCCTCAACATCCCCACCGGCATCCCCCTGCGCTACGAACTCGACGAGAACCTCCGCCCCGTCGGCCCCAGCGAGTATCTCGACCCCGAGGCCGCCGCCGCGGGCGCCGCCGCAGTAGCGAATCAGGGCGGGAAGTAGCCACCCTCGAGACCGGGCTCGTACGGAGCGTCCGCTGTCATCTCGTGCTGCGTGCGGCTAGGGTTCGGACGGCTCGGTTTGTGAGCTGCGTCTCTTCTGTGGCAGAGCGGCTATCAGGTTGCCGCCGATCGGTTTCCGGTCGGCGGCGCGGGTGGTGGCAGTCGGGTTCGGGCCGGTCGCGCCGGGTGTGGGCGGCGATCGGTAGGTAGGTCCGCGACTCTTCGGCCCGGTCGTCGCCTTGGCTGAGATGGTGAGGCATCGAGAGAATTTCGTTCCAACATACGAACTCGATGGTTTGTAACTTACTCGTCGGTAGATACACTTCCGGTCGTTCGACCATTTCGGAGAGGCGGATCACGTCCGATGAAGTACGCGCTGCGCGCCACAGTAGCGGCGGTCGCCGCGACCGTGGTGTTCCCATTCCTCACTGTCACGGCCGTCGCCGGACCCGCCGCGATCGGCCCGGACGGCGGTGCGGCAGGCGCCGCCTGGACGGCCACTCAGGATGGCCCGCAGCAGTATCCGAACATCCACATCGACTGGGACGTCCCCATCACGATGAGTGACGGCACGGTCCTGAAGGGCAACGTGTACCGCCCCGCCGACGCCGCCGGCCGCGCGGCCGATGTGCAGACGCCCACCATCGTCAACCTCACCCCGTACACGAAGCTGGTCTCCAACCTCGCCGACCACGCGCAGGCGATTCCGGGCCTATCCGACGCGCTCCTGAACCTGTTCCGCCAGATCGACATGTCGGGCACCCCGCTGTCCGGAATCACCGACCTCACAAAGGCTTTCGGCGGCGGCGAACTACGCAACTTCACCGTCGACCGGCAACTGATCCGCAGCGGTTACAGCCAGGTCGTGGTCGACGTCCGCGGCACCGGCTTCTCCCAGGGTGAATGGGACATGCTGCGCCAGCGCGAACAGCAGGACACCGTCGAGGTGATCGACTGGGCCGCGCGGCAATCGTGGTCTACCGGCAAGGTCGGCATGAACGGCATCTCCTACTCCGGCATCAACCAGGTGCAGGCCGCCGAGAAGCGCCCGGAGGCGTTGAAAGCGATCTTCCCCGTGGTCCCCGGCAGCGACCTGGTCGACGACGTGCTGGCGCCGGGCGGCGGCTTCGGCTTCAACTTCATTCCGTTGTGGCTCACCGCGATCAACACCCTCAAGTGGGTGCCGGACGTGCAGTCGATCGTCACCGGCAAGTTCGACACCACCTGGTTGCACGACCGCGCCGCCGATCCGTACACCTACCTGGACGTGCTGCTGTCCGCATACACCAGCACCCGGATGGAGGATCTGGATCCGCGGGTGAAACAGATGCTGTCGGACTACAGCTCGGAACGGCAAGCGTGGCTTGGTGATCCGAGCACGATCGACATCCCGACCTTCGTCACCGGCGGCTGGCACGACCTGTTCACCTACTCGGAATCCAAGATCTACAACGAGATTTCGCTGCCGCCCGGCCAGAAGCAGCTGTTCATGGGCAACACCTACCACCTCAACTCCGGCAACGAGTCGGGTCGGCCGGGCCTGCCGCCGCGCCTGGACGTGCTGCAGCGGGCGTGGTTCGACAAGTGGCTCAAGGGAATCGACAACGGCATCGACACCTACGGCCCGGTCACGCTGCGTCAGCAGGGCGGCGGCTGGATCAGGCAGAACGGTTTCGGCCCGTCCGCCCCGGCGGAAGAGGCGTCGCAGTATCGGCGGATGTACCTGTCCGCCAACCGGAGTGGGACCGCGAACAGCGTCTACGACGGCTCGCTGACCGGTTCCGCCAACGGCGATACCGAGCGGTTGACGGTCTCACCCGGAATGACCACCCTCTGTTCGAACGATGCCGCCCAGGCGACCGCCGGCATCCTGTCGATCATCGACGGCTGCGCCAAGGATTCGCGGGTCGCCGAACTCAACGGCCTGACCTTCACCAGCGACCCGGTGGCGGAACCGACCACCATCTCCGGCCCGATCGCGGTGCGGCTCAACACGATTCAGGACGCGGCCGACGGATACTGGGTGGCGACAGTCAACGACGTCGCGCCCGACGGACAATCGACGGTGCTGTCGTCCGGCCAGCTGATGGCCTCGCTGCGGCAGGTCGACGAGTCCCGCAGCGCGCGCTCGGCCAACGGCGACTACACCGACCCGCGGGCGTACACCTCGCTGGACAAGCGTGAGCCCACGGTGCCGGGCGAGGCGACGACGCTCGACCTCGCGCTGACCGCCACCGAGGCGGTGCTGCAACCCGGCCATCGGCTGCGCGTGGACGTGTTCGCGGGCAATTTCCCCAAGGGTCTGCCGATCCTGCCCATGCTGCTCGACACCGGCCTGAAGCCGCAGCACCTCCAACTCGACCCGAACGCGCCCAGCTTCGTGAACATCCCGGTCCGCGGTAAGCCCGGCTGGTAAGTCTGCCCGACCACCCCGGTCGTCCCGGGTGCGCACAACGGCGTGCGCCCCGGGGCTTTTCACGTATCGAAACCCGCACCGCTGCAACCTGTTCGGACGAGACGCTATCTCTTTCGTGCACGCAGACCGTCGAGCAGCACGCGGGTCAGGTGATCATCGACGCGCGCACCGCAGCGGCACACCGCCACGTTCAGCACTCGCACCACTTCCGTCGGCGGCACGTCGGCCCGCAGGTCGCCTTCGCGCTGTGCGGCGGCCGCGATTTCGGCGATCAGCGCGTTCGCCTCCGCCTCCAGCTCGGGTAGTTCCGGGCGTTCCGGTTCGTCGGTGAGCAGCGACTTGATCAGTGCCAGCGGCAAACTCACGCAGTGCTCCACCACCCGCAGCAGCGCTTCCCAGGCCGGGGCCCGGCCGACCTCCGCGCGCGTGGCCTCGATCAGTTCTCGCAGCGTGTCGACCGCGATGTCCTCGAGCAGGGCGCGCCGGTCCGGGAAGTGCCGGTACAGCGTGCCGACGCCGACCCCCGCCGCCCGCGCGATGTCCTCCATCGACACGGCCTCGCCCCGCTCGCCGGCCAGCCGCAGGGCGGCGGTGGTGATCGCCGAACGGTTGCGCCGCGCGTCCGCTCGCACTGTCCACGCTCCCATCAACCGGAATCTTTGATTCATCTTATGCTACCGTCGGTTAAGCGGAATCTAGAATTCACCTTGGAGGGGCAATGCGGATCGGCCTGTATGCCGGAGATCAGAGCGATATCGAGACCCGGATCGAGCAGGTGCGCGCGGTAGCCGAGCATGGGCTGGCCAGCGTGTTCTTCAATCAAGTCTTCGCGTGGGACCCGCTCGTCGTCGCGGCGCTCGTCGGGGCGGCCGTGCCGGAGATCGAGCTGGGCACGGCCGTCGCGCAGACTTACCCACGCCACCCGATTTCGCTTGCCGCGCAGGCGCTCACGGTCTCGGCCGCAATCGGAAATCGGTTCACCCTCGGCGTCGGTCCGAGTCACAAGCCGTTCGTCGAGGGCGTCTACGGCATGTCCTTCGACCGGCCCGCCCAGCACACTCGCGAGTACTTGACCGCGCTGCGCACCGAATTCTCGGGCGTCGGTCACGTGCAGCTCCCGGGTGTGCAACCACCGCCGGTGCTGCTCTCCGCGCTCGGCCCCGTGATGCTCCGCATCGCGGGCGAACTGGCCGACGGCACCGTCACCGTATGGGCGACCCCCGCAACGATCGCCGACCACATCCGCCCGCACATCGACGCCGTGGCGAAGGACCCGCGCGTCGTCGCATCGGTGATGCTGAGCGTGACGAACAGGCCGGACGACGTCCGCCGGGAGATCGCCGAAACGTTCGGCTTCGCCTCCGATTTCGCCAGTTACCGAACGCTTCTCGACCGCCAGGGCCAGCGCAACGTCGCGGAAACCGTCGTCGCCGGAGACGAGGAAGCCGTCGCCGCCGCCGTCCGCGCGTATGCCGACGCGGGCGCGACCGACCTGCTGGTCAGTCTGGTCGGCGACGCCGCCGAGAAGGCGAGAACACTGCGTCTGGCCGGAGAACTGGCCCGCTCGCAGTAGCCGCCGGACTACCATCGAGTCCATGAACGGTGATGGGGGACAACCGAATCCGAATTCCGGCATAACGGTCGTACCGGACGATGTCCAGGCGATCGGCCAGTACGTCTACAACATCGCCGACACCATGCGCCAGGCCTTGGACGCCGCGAGCCGCGAGGTCGACACCTTGCTCGCGGAGGGCTGGACGGGCGATGCCGCCGACGAGTTCTCGGCGGGCTGGACCGACACTCGCGACGGCGGAACGAAACTCATGACGGCCCTGACCGCACTGGCCGAAAAGCTGGGCGTGACCGCCGAGAACTATCGCAACACCGACGGTGGCTCCACCACCGCCCTCACCCAGCTGAACATGTCATGAGTTCCGAATTCTCGGTGAAACTCGACCATCTCGACGACGTCGTAGCCCGGCTCAACGGCTTGGTCGGCTTCCTTCGCGATCATCTCGACGGACTCGACCAGAAAGTCGGATCGCTGCACGGCGCCTGGGAAAGCGTCGCAGCCCAGGCATACAACGACGCCCACCGCGACTGGGCCACCAGCGCTCAGGAATTCGTCGACGGCGTCGCCGAAATGACCGACGCGGCCCGCAAGGCACACGGCCGCTACACCCGAGCCATCGACCTCAATCAAAGGATGCTGCGAGGGGACTGAGCCGTGAATATCGACTGGCAGATCTACTACGAGGCCGCGAAGAAATGCCACGCCCTCGCCGCAGATCTCCGTCGCGCGGACAAGCCGGTCCACGATGCGATCAAGAACGAATGCGGAGGCATGGCCGGTGACGCACCCGGTTGCCGCCAGTGGGGCGAGTCCTACGACCGCACCGCCCGAGACACGATGCAGGCCTGCACGAACCTCGCCGACGCCCTGACCAACTTCGGCAATGTCCTGTACGCCAACGGCTACAACTACGGCATCGCCAACCGCAGCAAACCTCCGCCGGAGCGGCCGAACGTCCGCGATATGTCGGTCTACCAGGTCACCATCCCGACCTCCGTGCACGACAACGGAATCGGCATAGAACACGGCGGCGGCGTCAAGGAACTGTTCGACATGCTGATCGCACAGATCATCCAGCAGTTCGGCAAGCTCCCCAACGGCGACGTCAAGAAGCTCGAGAAGGCCTCATCGGTATGGCGAACGTTCGCCGACCACGCGACCGTCACCGGTGCCGCCGGCCGCATAACGGAAATCATCGGCCTCTTCGACCGCATCGAAGACAAGAACACCCTCCCCCTGGTCCTAGACCACCTCAACACCCTCCACGGCAGCGCCACCCAATTGGTCACAGCGACAACCAACCTCGCGGGCCCCGTAGCCGAATACCACATCAGCACCGTAAACGTCCGCCACCAAATCGAATCCGCCGTCACCCAAGCAGAATGGGCAATAGGCCTCACCGTCGTAGCCGCCGCAGCCGCAGCCTGGTTCACCTTCGGCGGCAGCGCCGCCGCCGGCGCAGGCGGCGTCAGCGCCATAGTCACCAACACCATCAACACCATCCGCACCGTCTACCAGTCCAGCAATCTCCTCCGCGCCGTCGGCCTAACAGCCGCCGCCGCAGGCGCCATAGGCACGATCAAAGCCTTCGACGCCGTCCCCACCTTGGACAACACCCTCAAGTCCCTCGAGTCCATCATCCTGATGCGAGTTCTCCTGGACGACGACAACGTCAAGCCGGACGGGAAGAGGGATGTCGGTGCTCAGTCGACGGCAGAGAAGGCGGGCGCTGTCCAGGATGTCGTCACTGATGATTCCGGGGATTTGATCGGCGAGGAGGACTCGGCCGGTGTGCAGATGGTGACCGCGGATGAGTTGGAGCTAGCTCACCAGGAATTGGTTGAAAAGCTCGGTCCGCCGCAGGTGAAGTCGACCCCGAAGGGCGATATCGAGTACTGGGAAATATCGGACAACCCAAGTTCGACTGTCACCTATCGACCGTTCAGCAAGTCCGGCGGTGCGACGATAGATTACAACAATGTACCAGGTGTTACTATCAAGCGATGGCATATACCATAGAGTTTATCCGGCGAGTGGTAGAAGGCGGGAGATGACCCGGTGACAAGTACGCGGACGCTAAGATTCGACGAGCAGTGGTTCGTGAATTTCCGCGACTTCGAATTCGCCCCCGGCAGTAGCCATTGTTTTCAATGGATCGATGGCAAAGTATTCCACTTCGACACTTCAGAGTTGGACGATGTCGATGTGTTGGAAGCGCTCGTATCAACGACCGAGTTCCGAGATGATTACATTGGAGGAGGCGTGGATCCTGGGGGCGTGGTCCATGGTCCGTACCGACTGGACCGCATATCCCCAGAATCCTACACTCGCGTGGGCGCGAATGATGTTTCCGATGTGATCGACCGCTGGCTTGCCCGTTGTGGGGAAATATCGTCAGATCTGCGACGGGAAATATCAGATCGGATCATCATTCCGGCCGAATCTGCTGCCAGCTGTTACATTCTTGGAGACCTCGGTGAATCAGCTACCGTTGGCTATGCGGATATTCACAACGAATTCCACGAGATAGTCCTCGTCGACCGATCGGAACGCCGAGTACATCTGATTGTCGCATCAGACGATTAGCCACTTCCCACGCTGGTGCAAATGAGTGGACATCATCAGTTTCATGTAATGTAACCCATCCGGGACATCGACTCCCATGCGGAAATGGAACACACATGGTCGGTGACGATTTGGTCAATGGAATAAGAGCGCGATTCGACGGCCACGAGGCGCTCGAGCTGGAATCCTGTCGCCATCAAGTGAACGAATGGCGTTCCTTTGGTGTTCTGGACCTGCTTGTCAGTTGGGCTCTGCATGTCGAGAAGATTGATTCGGATCGGTTCGGATCGGCCGGAGATCGAGGGGTTTGGGGTGGCTACGATTTGGTTGCCGCTTATTCGATACGCGATTTTTTGGCGGGGTGTATCGAACGTCTCGGGGAGCCGTTGAAGGACAAGGTTCTCGGGGTGGTGGATGTGTATGACACGCGTCTGCGTTCCGTTACCGTACGCGATGACAAGCGGGTTCTCGGAAGGTATGTGGACTCGGATTTGTCGGCCGCTCCGTGGTGGTGGCACAGGATTCCGGATTCGGGTCCTCTTCTGGAAGAGTTGCTCGGGTCTGTGGACCGCTGAGTCGTGTGGGTGGGCCTGCCGGCGCTGGAGACTCGTCTGGCGAAGCTGTCATGTTGTGGTGTGAGGTTGTGCTGCGTCTCGAGCAAAAAGGGGCTGGAGGTTCTCTTCGCATGGCGGGATCGGGGGGTGGCATCGCCGAACTGCACGTCGTGGGGAGGGTTTCGGTGGTTTGACGAGGGGCTCGGGGAGGGGGGTTGTGCAATTGACTGAAAGTGGGGGAATTCGCCTCTCGTGGGGGTGGGGCCGTCCTACCTTGAGGGGCAACTGTTTCCGAGGGAGTGGGCGGTCGTCGATGAGGTATCTGCTGCGTGCTGGGGTGGTGGGGGCGGCTGTGGCGTTGGTGGCGTTTGTGGCGCTGTCGGCGGGGGCGGCGCCCGAGCCGGGCGGGCCGGACGGTGGGGCTGCGGGGGCGGCGTGGACGGCGACCGAGGATGGGCCGCAGCGGTATCCGAATGTCTTCATCGAATGGGATGTACCGATCACCATGAGTGACGGCACGGTGTTGAAGGGCAATGTGTACCACCCGGCGGACGCGGCGGGGCGGCCGATCGCCGAGCCGACGCCGACCGTCTTGAACCTCACGCCCTATACGAAATTGGGGTCGATGGTCATCGATTCCGCCATGTCCATACCGGGGTTCTCGGACGAACTCATGCGGCTGACGCACGAGTTCGATCTATCGGGTACGCCTTTCTCCGGGATCACCGATCTGACGAAGTCGCTCGGCGGCGGGCTGGTACGCAACTTCTCGGTGGACCGGCAACTGGTCAAGAGCGGCTACACCCAGGTGATCGTCGACGTCCGGGGAACCGGCTTCTCCCAAGGAGATTGGGATCTGCTGCGGGGGCGGGAACAGCAGGACACCGTCGAGGTGGTCGACTGGACCTCCCGGCAGCCGTGGTCGACCGGCGACATCGGCATGAGCGGAGTCTCCTACTCCGGGATCAATCAGCTCCAGGTAGGAGCGAAGAATCCGCCCGCGTTGAAGGCGCTTTTCCCGGTTGTCCCCAGCGGCAACCCATTTCGCGACGTGGTGGCGCCCGGCGGCGCGATCGGCACGACCTTCATGCCCGCGTGGCTGCTCGGCGTCAACATGGCCAAGCTGATGCCCGATCTGTTGTCGCTGGCGCAGGGCCGATTCGACGGCAAGTGGCTGGCCGACCGCCTCGCCGACCCATTCACCTTCGTGGACGCGCTGATCGACGCCTTCGTTACGCCGAACATCGACAAGCTGGGTTCCAAGGTCCAGGATTTGTTGCAGGCCGACAGCCCGACTCGGCAGGCATGGGAGACCGACCCGAGTGGAATCAGCACTCCCGTCTTCATTTCCGGCGGTTGGCACGACCTGTTTGTCACCTCGCAGGCCGACTTCTACGACCGAATCCCTTTGCCGCCCGGCCGGAAACAACTCCTGATGGGCGACACGTACCACATCACCAACGGCGCGGAATCCGGTAAACTAGGCCTGCCGCCACGAATGGACGTGTTGCAGCGGGCCTGGTTCGACAAGTGGCTCAAGGGAATCGACAACGGCATCGACGAGTACGGCCCGGTCACCGTGCGGGAGCAGGGCGGTGCCTGGAAGACGCTCGCGGTATTGCACAAGCCGGAGTCGCGGTCGGACTATCGGCGGATGTACCTCGCCGCCGCGCCCAGCGGAACCACCGCGGGCAGCGTGCACGACGGATCTTTGTTCACCGGGCCGAGCGCGAATGCCGACACCCTCACCGTCGCACCGGGTTTGACGGGGCTGTGTTCCCGCGACGCCGCGCAGCAGACGATCGGGGTCGCGGCCATCGTCATCGCCTGCGGGGACGACAATCGCGTCCACGAGCTGAACGGACTGACCTTCACCAGCGCACCCGTCGCGGAGTCGACCACCGTGTCCGGCCCGATATCGGTGCACCTCAACACAATTCAGGACGCGACGGACGGGTTCTGGGTGGTCGAGGTGAACGACGTTGCGCCGGACGGCATGTCGACCGTTCTGTCGACCGGGCAGTTGATGGCGTCGTTGCGCGCCATCGACGAATCACGCAGCAGACGAGATGCCGGCGGCGATTACACCCAGCCGGTACCCGATCTGTCCCTCGACACCCGGCAGCCGACCGTCCCCGGACAGCCCACCGCACTCGATATCCCGGTCCCGGCGGTCGACGCCGTCCTGCAACCGGGACACCGGCTGCGCCTCAACGTCTACGCGGGCAACTTCCCGAAGGGCCTGCCGCCGACCCCCTTGCTCCTCGAATCCGGCCTGCGCCCTCAACACCTGTTCCTGGATCCCGCCGACCCGAGCTACGTGAACCTCCCGCTCTCGGGCGCTCCCGGTTGGTGATCCTGCCCGTGCGACGAGGCGCACGCGTCAGTCGAGTGCGAAGAGGTTCAGCTTGTACGCGCCGACCGTCCGAGGAAGGAGGCGCGACAGCAAGGGCATGCCGAACCGGTAGCGCCACGGCCAAGTACGGGCCAGCTCGGGCTGCGGGGCAGCGAAGGTACGGCTGTCCAGCAGTTTCAAACCCCAGTTCGCCAGGGACGCCGGGTCTTCGCAAGTCCACCGCATACGCGCCGAGACCGCCCGGAAGACGGGATTACGTTCCTGGTTGTCCATCATCGCGCGCCCGCCGGTATCGATGGCGAACATGCTGCCGGAGAATCGGTCGGCGAGTTGCCGAACGACCGCGCGCACCTGCTCCTCTTCGAAGTACAGCAGGACCGCCTCGCTGACGAAGAAGTAGGGACCGCCGGTCGCGGCGATCCGGTCGAACCAGTCGGAGTCGAGGATCGAGCCCGCGATCGTGGTGACGCGGTCGGTGTCGTCGAAGAACGCGCGCCGTAGCGCCATGGTGTCCGGCAGGTCCAGGTCGAACCAGCGGGCCCGACCGTTGTCCAGCCGGTCCGAGCGGGTGTTCAAGCCCGCGCCCAGCTCGATCACCGTGCCGTCCGGGTGCTCCGCGAGGAATCGCCGGACCCAGGCATCGAAGATCGAGGTGCGCAGCACGGACCCGGACAACGAGGGGCCGCGGAATCCCGTGAAGTCGTACTCGATGCGCTCGACGAGTTCGACCGCCTTCTCATCACCCAGTACGGGCCGTCGCGCGCGGGCGTCGAGCGCCCGCCCGTACAGCGGAATGAGCAGAGTTTCCTGCACGGCACCCAGTCGAACGGCTTCCTTGCTCACCCGGACCTCCCAGTAAAGTTAGGTAACGCTAACCTTATTGTCGCGCCGGGTCAATGGGCCGAGGGAACCTGCTGAGTTGAGCGTCACACTCGATCTCCGGGTGGGCGCGCGCTCCCGCGACGGGCACAATGGGAGACAGTTCACGCCGGTGTCGCGCGATCTCCAGATGCGCGGCGCCGCAACGCAATGTGCGCGCGTCATCGTAGTGAGTGCTGGAGAGTTGCGGGACCAAGATGCCGACGCGCCGGTGGAACTCCGCGTAAACGCCGGGCTAACACCGGCGGAATCGCCTGTGACCTGCGCGAAACTTCACCGACCCGGCCTTTGTCGGCGTGTCCGCGACCGTACGATTCAAGTGTGAGCGTTCCTCAGGCCGTGCTGCTGGCACTTCTGGCGGCCGTAGTAGGCCTGGCTGTCGGCGGACTGCTCATTCCCTATGTGAACGCCCGGCAGGCGGAGCGCCGCGAGGCCGAATCGGGCCTGACCATGTCGCAGGTGCTCGACCTGATCGTGCTTGCCTCGGAGAGTGGCATCGCGGTCGTCGACGAGTACCGCGATGTGGTGCTGGTGAATCCGCGCGCGGAGGAACTGGGCCTGGTCCGCAACCGGCTGCTCGACGAGCGGGCCTGGGCCGCCGTGGAGAAGGTGCTGGTCACCGCGGACAGCGTGGATTTCGATCTCACACTGAAGAATCCGACGCCCGGCCGCGCCAGCATCGCGGTGCGCGGGGTGGCGCGACCGCTGTCGCGGGACAACTCCAACTTCGTCGTGCTGTTCGCCGACGACGATTCCGAGCAGGCCCGGATGGAGGCGACCCGCCGGGACTTCGTCGCCAACGTCAGCCACGAACTCAAGACTCCGGTCGGCGCGATGAGTCTGCTGGCGGAGGCGTTGCTGGAATCGGCCGACGACCCGGATTCGGTGCGGCACTTCGGCCAGCGTCTGCACGCCGAGTCCGGCCGCATGGGCAAGATGGTGACCGAGCTGATCGCGCTCTCGCGGCTGCAGGGCGCGGAGAAGCTGCCGCAGCTCGAGGCCGTCGACGTGGATACCGTCGTCAACGCCGCCATCGAGCGCTCGCGCACCGCCGCCGAGGCCGCCGGCATCACCGTCAGCACCGACGCCAACAGCGGGCTCGAGGTGCTCGGCGACGAGACGCTGCTGGTCACCGCGCTGTCGAACCTGGTCGAGAACGCCATCAACTACTCCCCGAAGGGCTCGCACGTGTCGGTGAGCCGCTCGCTGCGCGGTGGTTACGTGAACATCGCCGTCACCGATCGCGGCATCGGCATCGCCAAGGAGGACCAGGAGCGGGTGTTCGAGCGCTTCTTCCGCGCCGACAAGGCCCGCTCGCGCGCCACCGGCGGGACCGGACTCGGCCTGGCTATCGTCAAACACGTGGCCGCCAATCACAACGGCGAGATCACGCTGTGGAGCAAGCTGGGCACGGGCTCGACGTTCACCCTGCGCATCCCCGCCACCGACGCCGAGGAAGGCGTCGAGGGCGTGACGGGCGAGCGAAGGACTCCCACCGGAATCGCGGTGGGTAAGAAGGAAATCGGTCCGCGCCCCAACGGGCGGGCCAGACCAAACGGTGTGGAGGCAACCCGATGACGAGTGTGCTGATCGTCGAGGACGAGGAGTCGCTGGCCGATCCGCTCGCGTTCCTGCTGCGCAAGGAGGGGTTCGAGGTCACCCTGGTCGGCGACGGTCCGTCCGCCCTGGCCGAGTTCGACCGCTCCGGCGCTGACATCGTGCTGCTCGATCTCATGCTGCCCGGCATGAGTGGCACCGACGTCTGCAAGCAGCTGCGTACCCGCAGCAGCGTGCCCGTGATCATGGTGACGGCGCGGGACAGCGAGATCGACAAGGTGGTCGGGCTGGAACTCGGCGCCGACGACTATGTGACCAAGCCGTACTCCTCGCGCGAGCTGATCGCCCGCATCCGCGCGGTGCTGCGGCGCGGCGCGGGCGAGGAGGTGGACGGCGGCAACGAGACCGGCGTCCTGGAAGCGGGGCCGGTGCGGATGGACGTCGACCGCCACACCGTGCAGGTCAACGGCAAGCCGGTGACGTTGCCGCTCAAGGAGTTCGACCTGCTGGAGTACCTGCTGCGCAACTCCGGCCGGGTGCTGACCCGCGGCCAGCTCATCGACCGAGTGTGGGGCGCGGACTACGTCGGCGACACCAAGACCCTCGACGTGCACGTCAAACGGCTGCGCTCGAAGATCGAGGCCGACCCGGCCAAGCCCGAGCACCTCGTCACCGTGCGCGGCCTGGGCTACAAGCTCGAGGCCTGAGAGCGGTTCGGCCGGGGTGCGGTCCCCGGCCGGAGCCGCGTCGGGGACTAGACGACGTGCACCCAGGCGGTGCCGATCTGCGGGAGATCCATCTTCGACAGCGGCTGCCAGCCGAAGTCGTCGTGCTGCAGGCAGTCGTAGAGCGGGATGTCGGCGCCGTTGCCGCGGCAGGCGATGGTGCGCGAGGTGCCGTACGGAGTGACGACGACCTGCTTGCCGTTCTGCTGCGCGGTCAGGGCGGCCGGGTCCGTGAAGGTCACGAACTTGTCGGTCTGCACGTTGTAGTCGGTCGGGTCGAAGGCGGCGTCCTCGCCGTGCGCGACCGGAGCCAGTGCGAGCGCGGCGCCGACGGTCAGGACTGCGGTTGCCATGATTTTCCTCATCATGGAACTGATGCCTACCAGGATCGGGTGAATCCTTCATGTCGAGGCGGTGTCATCCAGCTTTTTCGCCGCGAGTCGCGGGCATTCGGCGGTGTGTCGGTACTGGTCGTGAAGAGTTGCTGCGACCTCGCGCAACGTCGTCCGCACCGCCGGATCCGCGACTGTGCCGGCGGCGCCGACCATCGCGCTCAGCACGGTGATCCGGCGGCACGCGGGCTCGATGATCTCCGCGCCGACGTAGCCCAGCACGGTGCGCAGTGACGCCACCGCCCCGTCGCCGCGGCCCTCGGCGGCCACATTGATCCAGGCCACCGGCTTCTCGCAGAGGTCCGCGGTGCCGACGGTCCACTCCAGCAGGTTCTTCAGGCTGCCGGGCATGAGGCCCGCGTACTCCGGTGAGCAGAACAGCACGGTATCCGCGGCCGCCAAGCGCTCGCGCAACTCGGCGACCGCGGCGGGCGCGGGCCCGTCGCCCGGCACGAACGCCGGAAGGTCGGGCAGGCCCGTATACATCTCGGTCGAGACATCCTGCGGTGCAACGGCTTCGAAGGTCCGCAGCGCGGCGGTATTGGTGGAACCGGGCCGGGTGCTGCCGGAGACCAGCAGGATTCGTACGCTCACAACCACGGTCAAGGGCCGCGCGGCGCGGTCTTATTCCGTCCGGTCCGCGTCTCTACGGTGTGGCGCGGCGTTCCGCTTCGACGGTCGCCGGATGCACCGCGACGATCCCCAGGCCCTCGCGGCGCTTGCAGTGCCGGGCCAGTTCGTCATAGGCAGGCTGCCCGATCAGTTCGATCAGCTCCGGGGCGTAGGACTGCCACACCGGGCGCGAGCCGACGTGGGCGTCGGGGGAGCCCGAGCAGTACCAGTGCAGGTCGAGGCCGCCGGGGCCCCAGCCGCGCCGGTCGTACTCGGTGAGGGTGGTGCGCAGGATCTGCGCGCCGTCGGGCCGGTCCACCCAGTCCTGGGTGCGCCGGATCGGCAGCTGCCAGCACACCTCGGGCTTCACCGTGAGCGGCTCCAGACCCTTGCGCAGCGCCATGCTGTGCAGCGCGCATCCGATGCCGCCGGCGAAACCGGGGCGATTGAGGAAGATGCACGCGCCGTCGTGGCGGCGGGTGCGCAGGGCGGGCTCGTCGTCGAGGTCGTCCTCTTCCAGATACAGCTTCTTGCGGACCTTGCCGTTCGCGTCGAGTGCCTGGTCCATCAGTTGCCAGTCCTCGGGCGTGAGCATCTTCACAGCCCGGTGCAGCTTCTTGCGATCGTCGTCGTCGCACAGGAACGCGCCGTGCGAACAGCAGCCGTCGTCGGGGCGGCCCTCGATGATGCCCTGGCACGCGGGGGTGCCGAAGACGCACGTCCATCTCGACAGCAACCAGGTCAGGTCGGCCGCAATGGTGTGCTCGTCGTTTGCTGGATCGACGAATTCGATCCATTCCCGCGGGAAGTCGAGATCGACCTCTGGGCTGGGTTCGATCTTCGCCGCTGGTCGCAACCCGGTCGGGGCGCTCGCGGAAGCTCCTGCCGTCACATCGCCAGACGCTAACAGCTTCGGCCCGCACCGTGCATTTCCGGGCTTTACGGGACGTTGCCCCTGCGCGGCACCACAACCCAGTACCGTGTTCTTGTGCGGCTCGGTGTGCTCGATGTGGGAAGCAATACCGTCCACCTACTCGTGGTGGACGCGCATCGTGGTGGCCACCCGATGCCGATGAGTTCCAGGAAAGCGACGCTGCGGCTGTCGGAGAACATCGACGACCAGGGCCGCATCATCCCCGAGGGCGCCGACCGCCTCACCCGGACGGTCGCCGAATTCGCCAGTATCGCAAAGTCTTCCGGCTGCGTGCAGCTGATGTCGTTCGCCACCTCGGCGGTGCGCGAGGCCACCAACTCCGAGGAGGTGCTGGCCCAGGTCCGGCTCGAGACGGGGGTGGACCTGCGGGTGCTGGCGGGGGTCGACGAGGCTCGGCTGACGTTCCTGGCGGTGCGGCGCTGGTACGGCTGGAGTGCGGGGCGCATTCTCAATCTCGACATCGGCGGCGGCTCGCTCGAGCTGAGCAGCGGCTGCGACGAGGCGCCGGACGTGGCGTTGTCGTTACCGCTGGGCGCCGGGCGGCTGACCCGCGACTGGCTGCGCGAGGACCCGCCGGGCAAGCACCGGGTGGCGGTCCTGCGCGACTGGCTCGACGCCGAGATGGTCATCCCGGCGAAGCAGCTGCTGGATTCCGGCCGCCCCGATCTGGCCGTCGGTACCTCCAAGACGTTTCGCACGCTGGCCCGGCTCACCGGCGCCGCCCCCTCCGGCGCGGGTCCCCGGGAACGGCGTATCCTCTCCAGTTCCGGTCTGCGCCAGCTGATCGCGTTCATTTCCCGGATGACCGCGGCGGACCGGGCAGAATTGGAGGGCGTTAGTTCCGATCGGTCACAGCAACTGGTGGCTGGAGCATTGGTCGCGGAGGCGAGTATGCGAGCGTTATCGCTGGATACTCTCGAGATTTGCCCTTGGGCGCTGCGGGAGGGATTGATCCTGCGCAAACTGGATACCGACCTGGACAGCGAACCCGGTGCCGGCAACGGCCGTCCGAGCGGAATACCGGGACCGACCGAAACGGTGTCGAGATGAGTGACGAATCCACCCAGCTGTCGGTCGCCGAGCTGCTGGCCCGCAACGGCCAGGGCGTTCCCGCGTCGGGCGGCGGCCGGCGTCGCCGCAGCGGCCGCGGCATCTCCGTCACCGACCTGACCGGTGACATGCCGGCCGTCCGCGAGGGCTCGTCCGCGCACGCCGCGCCCGAGCCGGAGACCGCCGAGCCGACGCCGGACTACTCCGCCGCGTTACCCGACACCGGGCCGTCCGATTCGCCGCTGTCCGGGCCGATTTCGTACTACGACCCGCTCGGCTCGAACGGCTCGGAGTCGAACGGTTACGGAGCCGGGGGGAGCGGATACGACCTGAACGGCCTCGGCGCGAACGGTTCGGGGGGTAGCGGGTACGCGCCGAACGGTTACAGCGGTAACGGTGCCGACGGGTACGCGGGCAACGGCGCTGGGAGCAACGGATACGAGCCCAATGGGTCCGGTGGCAATGGTTACGCGCCCGATGGGTACGGCGCGAACGGTGCCGAGGGCAATGGTTATGCGCCCGGCGGTTTCGGTGGGAGCGGATACGAGCCCAGCGGTTTCGGGGCGAACGGCAACGGTTACCAGCCGAACGGCGGCAACGGGTACGCCCCTGGTGCGAACGGTAACGGGTATGCGCCCGGCGCGAACGGCAACGGTTACGACCCCGGCTCGAACGGCAGCAACGGTTACGGTGCCAACGGCATCGGCAGCAACGGTTACGACCGGAACGGCTTCGGCGCCAATGGTGCTGGGAGCAACGGTTACGACGCGAACGGTGCTGGGAGCAACGGTTACGGCTCGAACGGTTACGGCGCGAACGGTGCTGGGGGCAACGGTTACGACGCGAACGGTGCGGGGAGTAGCGGTTACGGCTCGAACGGCTTCGGTGCGAACGGTGCCGGGGGCAACGGTTACGACGCGAACGGCTTCGGCGCGAACGGCGCGGGGAGCAACGGTTACCAGCCGAACGGGGCCGCCGGGCCGAACGCGGTTGCACCTCCCGGATTCGAGCCCGCGGCATACGAGCCGCCCGCCTTCGAGGCGCACTCCTACCAGTCGCCCGCCATGTCCGACGCCGCGTTGCGCGACCCGACGGGCTTCGGCTGGCCCGGATCCGGTTCCGACGCTTCGGCTTCCGCACCGGAAGCCGACCCGTTCGCACCCAACGCCCGGGGCGGCAGGCGCGCGCGGCGCGAACGGATGGAGGCGCTCGAGGCGCTGTCGGAGCAGCAGGCCGCGCCGGAACTGCCCGACCCCGGCCTCCCCGGATCGGAAGGCGGCCGACGCCGCCGTCGCGAACCGGACATCGAGGCGACCGAGGTCCGGCCGTTCGGCGGCGGGCCCTTCCGGCCCGTCGAAAACGCCGCTCCCACGGCCTGGGCCCCGCAGCGAACCCCCGAGTCCGAGCCGTTCGCAACGCCTTTCCGCGGTCCCGATCAGTCCGATCGCGCCGAACCGCCGCCGCGACCGCAATTGCCGCGCCGCAACCGGGACGGCGGTGCCCCTGCCGCCCTGCCCGCGTGGTCGGCGCGAAGACGAACTCCACCGGACGCGCCCCCGGACCATCCCGCCCGCAACGGCGCACCACCGCCCCCGCCCCCGGACGGCGACCCCACGGCGGTCTGGTCCGCGGCCAACCCCGATCAACAGCTGGTCTCGGGATCCACCGTCGCCGGGGATCTGCTGCGCGATCGAGCCGAGCGCGGCGAGCGTCCGCCTCGCGGCAACCGGCGTGCCGGACGAGCCGGTGCCGCCGGACTGCTCGAGGTCCCCGACGATCGCACCGACGTCTACATGCCGATCGAGCCCGACGAGTTCGACCCGGACGACGAGTTCGACCCGGATTTCGACTCCGACCTCGCCGACGACGAAGACGACGACCTCGACAAGCCGGCTCGCCCATGGGCCGAACGCGCCAGTCGCCTCGCCGCCCGCTCGCGCGCGCTGGTCCCCTCCCGCGCGACCGGCACCAGGTCCGGTGGCGCCCGAGCCGCCGCCAAGAGCCCGGACGAACTGGCGCGGCAGCAGTGGATGGTGCTCGGCGGTCAGGTCGCCGGGGCCGCGGTCGCGGGCATGCTGCTGTTCAAGGGCTTCGAGAAGATGTGGGACGTCCTGCCGTTCGTCGCCCTGACGCTCGCCATGGTCGTGATCCTCGGCCTGGTCGCCCTGGTCCGCGTCCTGCGCCGCACCGACGACATCATGAGCACCGTGATCGCCGTGATCGTGGGCATCTTCGTGACGCTCGGCCCGCTAGCCTTTCTACTCAGCACCAACTGAGCAGGGAGCGGCAGTGGGGAACAGGCAGGCGGGGAACGACATCCGGGTGGGATTGTCCACGGCTTCGGTCTATCCGGAGAACACCGAGGCGGCATTTCGCTACGCGGCCGAACTCGGTTACGACGGAATCGAATTGATGGTCTGGGCCGAACCGGCCAGCCAGAGCATCACCACCGTGGAGAACTACGTGCGCCGGTATTCGATGCCGGTGCTGGCGGTGCACGCGCCGTGTCTGCTCATCTCACAGCGGGTCTGGGGCGCCGACCCGATCGCGAAACTGGAGCGCAGCGTGCGCACGGCGGAGGCGCTCGAAGCGAGCACGGTCGTGGTGCATCCGCCGTTCCGCTGGCAGCGGCGCTACGCCGACGGGTTCGCCGCGCAGGTCGCGCAGCTGGAGGAGCACAGCTCGGTGGCGGTGGCCGTGGAGAACATGTTCCCGATGCGGGCCGACACCCTGTTCGGGCGGCGGACGGGGTCGGCGCGACGGCTGGAACGCCGTGGCGGACCGGGACTTTCGCTGACCGCGTTCAGTCCGTCCTACGACCCGACCGACACCGGCTTCGGCAACTACACCCTCGACCTGTCACACACCGCGACCGCAGGGGTGGACCCGCTCGCGCTCGCCGCCCGAATGGGCGACAACCTGGCCCACCTGCACCTCGCCGACGGCACCGGCGCCGCCCACGACGAGCACCTGGTTCCCGGCGAGGGCAACCAGCCGTGCGCCGAAGTCTGTGAAGCGTTGGTACACAACGGCTTCCACGGCCACGCGGTGATCGAGGTCAACACCCAGAACGCCCGCACCAAGGCCGCCCGCGCCGCCGCCCTCCACCGCGCCCTCACCTTCGCCCGCGCCCACCTCAACGACCTCCAGACCGCGCCCACCCCGGAACCCACCGGAGCCCAGCGCGTCTGACGGCGATCCGCAGTCCTGAGCGCTGCGTGCTAACCCGTCGTCCCGGCATGCTCTTGGCCGGGACCCACCGTGGATTCCGGCCAAGAGCATGCCGGAATGACGTGGTCCGGCCAGTGTGACTGGTGAGCAGGTGTGCCGCGTTCGTCACAGTGGGTGGGAATCGCGGGCGGACCTCGAGGCTTATACGCTGTACGAGCATGGGTCGGGTGGGATGTGCTCGGAGAAAGGAGCGGCGGTGACGGAGCTGGCCATGGATGTGGGACGGACCGGTGCGGGGCTCGGCGATGCCCCGTTCAGCCGGGTGTGCGCGGTGACCGAACTGCCGTCGGACCTGCCGGATGTCGGTCGCTACGGCGGCGAGATCGACCCGACCTGGACCATCGGCAACAAGCTGCACGGCGGCACCATGGTCGCGGGCAGCGCCGCGGCCGCGACTCGCCGGTTGCGGACCGTCGCGCCCGCCCTGTCCGAGATGTTCCCGATCGCGGGTTCGAGCGATTTTCTCGGCGCCCCGGATCCCGGCGAGGTCGAGTACCACGTCCGCATCCGCAAGACCGGTAAACGAATCAGCTTGGTGGACACCGATCTCGTGCAGAACGGGCGCGCCCTGGTGCACACCGCCTTCACCTTCGCGCACCTCGACGATGCCGCACCCGCCTACACCCGTGACATCGACATCGACATGCCCGCGGAGCCGCCCGCCGGCGCCCTCGGCTACGAGCCCGATTCGCCGATGGGCCGCATCGTCAATGTCGCCCAGGCCGCTTCGGTCGCCATCGATCCGGAATGGGCCGTCTTCCTGAAGGGGGAGCAGGGCGAACCCCGGCTGCGGCTGTGGATCCGTCCCCGTCCGGGCGACGAGCAGGACCCGGACGTCGCCGCCTACTTCGCCATGATGGCCGGAGATATGAGTCCGCCGGTGCCCGCGAACCTGGGCCGCTTCGGCTGGGCGCCGACGGTGCAGCTGACCACGTACTTGCGTCGCCGCCCGGCCCCGGGCTGGCTGCGGGTCATCGCGACCGCGCAGGAGATCGGCGCGGGCATGTTCGACGAGGATCAGCTGGTGCTCGACGCCACCGGCGCGGTCGTCGCCCAGACCCGGCAGCTCGCCCTGATCCCGCAGCCGCGCTAGCACGCAACTAGCCTTGACCGTCATGACGAGAATTGCGGTGATCGGTGGCGGACGGATCGGCGAGGCGTTGATTGCCGGGCTGCTCGAATCGGGGCGGGCGAGCAAGGATCTGGTCGTCGTCGAAACGGCCCCGGCGCGGGCCGAGTTTCTCGTCGAACGGTTCGGCATCCGGGTCACCGACAGCATCTCCGACGCGGCGACGTCCGCGGATCTGCTGGTGATCGCGGTGAAACCGCACGATGTCGACGCGGTGCTGACCCAACTGGGCAAGGCCGAACTGGACAACGACCGCGATCAGGTCCTGGTGTCGCTGGCCGCCGGCGTGCCGACCGCCCGGCTCGAGTCCAAGATGCCCGCGGGCTTCCCGGTCGTGCGCGTCATGTCCAACACGCCGATGCTGGTCGGTCAGGGGATGAGCGTGCTGGCCTCGGGCCGGTACGCCAAGCCCGAGCAGTTGCAGCAGGTCAGTGAGGTGCTGGAGGCGGTCGGCAAGGTAGTGACCGTGCCGGAGTCGCAGATGGACGCGGTGACCGCGGTGTCCGGCTCGGGCCCGGCGTACTTCTTCCTGGTCGTCGAGGCCATGGTGGAGGCGGGAGTCGGTCTCGGCCTGAGCCGTGACGTGGCGAGCCAGCTCGTCGGCCAGACCATGCTGGGCTCGGCCGCCCTGCTGGAAGAGTCGGGACAGGACGCCGCGGAGTTGCGCGCGGCGGTCACCTCGCCGGCCGGCACCACCGCGGCCGCGGTGCGTGAACTCGAGCGCGGCGGCGTGCGCTCGGCGTTCTGGGAGGCGCTGCATGCCGCCAAGCGACGCTCCGTAGAACAGGGATCGACCGGGGAGTAGCGCGCAAACGACACTGTTATCTCCCACCCGTCGCAGTAATCCCACTGGTCCCGCTAAGCTTCAAGGAGCACGTGCGTGTCTGTTCCGCCGGTGGGGAAGCCGGCGGCGCGGACGTGCCGGAGGTGTCAGTGGCGCAATGATGTCTGGAAACAGCTCTGCGAGTACCGGTCCCGCTATCGGTGGAGGGACTCAGTTCCTCACCGTCGCCGAAGTGGCGAATCTGATGCGGGTCTCCAAGATGACGGTGTACCGGTTGGTGCATTCCGGTGAGCTGCCCGCTGTGCGGGTGGGTCGATCGTTCCGGGTGCATGCCAAAGCCGTGCACGATTATCTGCAGACGTCCTACTTCGACGCGGGGTAGGGCGGCCGCTCGGGCCCCAACCGTTGCGGCGACAGCCGGAACGGCGGGCTCGGCGACCCTGTAGACGGGCCGACCGCCCGGTGATCCCCGTTTCGTTCGCCGAGGGTTGGCCCGGTAACATGGACCATCGTCGTGTTCGCCAGCCGAAGTGCTGGTCCCGGCCGGGCGGACACGGGCGTACGTGAACCGGCGTGCGCGCCGAGGAGAGAAAGAACGCGAGGAACAGCCCTATGGGTTCTGTGATCAAGAAGCGCCGCAAGCGCATGTCGAAGAAGAAGCACCGCAAGCTGCTCCGCCGCACTCGGGTGCAGCGTCGCAAACTCGGCAAGTAACGCTGCGGTAGCCGAAAGCCCGTCACCCGCCGTGGTGGCGGGTTTTCGTATTTCATCGTAAGAAGGAAGTTAAACCCGGCTGAGTTGCTCTCGGCAGCGGCTACTCTGGAACGCGGAATCGGCGGTATGGGGGCTGCACAGGTGGGATCCGGCGTGGCTACGAACGTGCGAGACGGGCATACGCCCAAGGTGGTGCTGGTGACCGGCGCAAGCCGGTTCTTCGGCGGCAATGTCGTCGCGCGCCTGGCTGCCGACCCCACGGTCGAACGCATCATCGCCGTCGACGCCCGCACGCCCGGCCGGGAGTTGCTGCGCCGGATGGGCCGGGCCGAATTCGTCCGCGCCGATATTCGAAATCCGTTGATCCGCAAGGTGTTCGACCGCAACGAGGTCGACACGGTGGTGCATCCGGCGGTGCTGTCGCGGCCGCCGTCCGGCGGTGGGCGCGCGGTCATGAAGGATTTCAACGTGCTCGGCACCATGCAGCTGCTCGCGGTCTGCCAGAAGTCGCCGAGCGTGCGGCGGGTGGTGGTGCGCTCGTCGTCGGCGGTATACGGCTGTAGCGCGAAAGACCCGGCGAAATTCACCGAGGAAATGAGCGCGCGCACGCCGCCGCGCGGGTGGTTCGCCCGCGACATGATCGAAGTGGAAGGTTTCGTGCGCGGCCTGGCGCGCCGCCGGCCGGATATCGCCGCGTCCATTCTGCGTTTTCCGCCGATTGTCGGCCCGCGGCTGGCGCACCGGGGCGTGCAGTATTTCCGTTCCCCGGTCACGCCGACGATTCTCGGCCGCGACCCGCGCATCCAACTGCTGCACGAGGAGGACGCGATAGCCGCGCTGACCCATGCGGCGCTGGCCGCGCCGGGCGGCACCTTCAATGTGGCGGGCGACGGGGCGCTGGTGCTGTCGCAGGCCGTCCGCCGGGCCGGTCGCATCGAGCTGCCGGTCCCGTTCGCACTGTTCCGCAGCGTGGGCCGCTCGTTCATGGGCCCGGTGATGCGGGAATTCACGAGTGAACAGATCGACTACTTCCATTTCGGCTGCGGACTGGACACCACCCGGATGCGCACCGAACTCGGATACCAGCCGCGCTGGACGACAGTGCAGGCATTCGACGATTTCGTCGGGGGCGCAGCGTTGCGGCCCGTCATAGATCCACGCTGGATCGACGCTGCAGAGACGAAACTTCTCGGCCTGGTCGGGGCCGGAGCGGGAGCACACCAATGAATGACGTGGCCAAGGTAATTCAGCTGCACGATGTGGACTTCGAGGCGCGCCATCGCGCGCCCGCGCGCCGCTGGCCGGGTGAATCGGCGCCGAGTCCGGTCACGTCGCTGACCGAACGGCTGGCCGAGGCGGGTCCGCGGCCCCCGCGCACGCTGGGCGACATGGTGCGGGGCGCCGTCACCGACGGCATTCGCGGTACCGCCGATTTCGCCCGCCGCCGCCTCACCGGCGACTATCAGGTCGACGAGTTCGGGCTCGACGAGCACCTGCTGGAGTCGGTGGTGCTGCCCGCGCTGCGGCCGCTGTCGGAGCTGTGGTTCCGGGTGCAGGTCTCCGGCATCGAGAATCTGCCCGAGTCGGGCGGGGCGCTCATCGTGTCCAATCACGCCGGCGTGGTGCCGATCGACGGCCTGATGCTGCAGCTGGCGGTGCACGACCGGCATCCGAAGCAGCGGGCGCTGCGGCTGCTGGCCGCCGACCTGATCTTCGAGCTGCCGGTGCTGGGCGGCCTGGCCCGCAAGGCCGGTCACACCCTGGCCTGCCCCTCCGACGCGGAGCGGCTGCTGCGCGCGGGCGAGCTGGCGGGTGTGTTCCCCGAGGGTTTCAAGGGCATCGGCAAGCCGTACTCCGAGCGCTACAAGTTACAGCGGTTCGGGCGCGGGGGTTTCGTGTCGGCGGCGGTCAAGACGGGCGTGCCGATCATTCCGTGCTCGATCGTCGGCTCGGAGGAGATCTACCCGAAGCTCGCCGACCTCAAGCCGCTCGCCCGCCTGCTCGGCCTGCCGTACTTCCCGGTGACCCCGCTGTTCCCGCACCTCGGCGTGCTCGGCGCCCTCCCGCTGCCGTCGAAGTGGTACATCGAGTTCGGCACGCCGATCACCACCACCGCCTACGAACCCGAGGCCGCCGACGACCCGATGACCATGTTCGAGGTCACCGACCAGGTCCGCGAAACCATCCAGCAGACGCTCTACAAACTGCTCATGAAGCGCCGAAATCCCTTTACGGGATAGTACTTTCGGCCTTCGCGCCGAAAAACTTTTGGTCATGTTCGTGGGCTCAGGTTGTGGCGTCGCGCTTGCGGGTGAGTACTGCCGCGGCCGCGCCGCCCGCCGCGCCCAGGGCGAGGGCGGTCGGTACGCCGATCTTGGCGGCCTTGCGGCCGGTGCGGAAGTCGCGGATTTCCCAGCCGCGGTTCTTGGCTACCTCGCGGAGGTCCGAATCGGGGTTGATGGCGACCGAGGTGCCTACCAGGGAGAGCATGGGGACGTCGTTGTGGCTGTCGGAGTAGGCGGTGCAGCGCTTGAGGTTCAGGCCCTCGCGGATGGCCAGCGTGCGGACCGCGTGGGCCTTGCCTAGGCCGTGCAGGATGTCGCCGACCAGGCGGCCGGTGAAGACGCCGTCCACGCTCTCGGCGACGGTGCCCAGCGCGCCGGTGAGGCCGAGGCGCTTCGCGATCACCTGGGCCAGCTCCACGGGGGTGGCCGTCACCAGCCACACCTGCTGCCCGGCGTCCAAGTGCATCTGTGCCAGCGCGCGGGTGCCCGGCCAGATCTTGTCGGCGATGATCTCGTCGTAGATCTCCTCGCCGAGCGCGGCGAGTTCGGCGGTGGAGCGGCCCGCGATGAACGACAGCGCCTTCTCCTTGCCGCTGACCATGTCGCCCGCGTTCTCCTTGCCGGTGACCCGGAACTTCACCTGCTTCCAGGCGATGTCGACCAGGTCCGAACTCTTGAAGTACTTGCGGGCGGCCAGGCCGCGGGCGAAGTGCACGATCGACGCGCCCTGCACCATGGTGTTGTCGACGTCGAAGAACGCCGCCGCGGTCAGATCCCGCGGTACCTCCGAATCCGGTTCCGCCACACCGGCTTCCAGCTCGGCGTCGTGCAGCGCGAGGGCGGCGTCGGCACTGGCCTCACCGGCCAGGTTGGCGCGCACCTCCTCCTCGCTCGGCCCGAACGGGCTGCGCGCGATGCGAGTGAGCTGATCGGACAGGCCCTGGCTCCAGCGTGCCGGGAATTCGCCGAATCTACCCGCGATGAAGCCCGTCCTCGCATCCTTCGATCGTTCCGGCACCAGTACCTCCGCCCGTCAACGCGAACACCCCAACCCTAACTGTTTTTGATGGCGCCGCCTTCGGCGTCGCGGGTTTGCGGCGCCCTGTGGCTCGGTTTTCAGCGACCACCGCTTGCTCCTTCGTCGCGGGGCGGCGGCCCCGGAAAAACCCGCCCCGCCGCAAACCCTGGGGGGTGGGGGGGTTTCGGGGTTGAATTGGGGGATGGGCGGCACCCCGCAATCGGGGGCGGTGTTGGCGACGGG
>NZ_JARWOP010000054.1 GCF_029868745.1 Nocardia wallacei
CCCGGCCAGCGGCCAGTCCAGCTGGGCATTGCCCAGCGTCATGACCGGGCAGCCGACCTCGGCGACGAGTTCCTCGCCCAGTTCGCGCTTTTCGGACTCGAGCGCCTGCTGTAGCTGATCGAGGCACCGCCGGCGCAGCGCCCGGTTCGTCGACCAATCGGTCTCGTCGAACGCACGGCGCGCCGCCGCGATCGCCCGCAGCATGTCCCCCGAGTCCGCCGCGGCGGTACTGCCGAGCACCGCTCCGGTCGCGGGGTTCACATTGTCGAAGGTGGCGCCGGAACCCGACCCGGTCAGCTCGCCGTCGACGAGCATGCGGGACTCGGCTCGCTCGGCGACGCGGCGTCCCCATTCCGCACTGGGAACCGCGGGCTCCCCGACGATGTCGGTCACATCTCCTCCTGATCACCCGGCACAACCCTTCCCGGATGACTAACTGTAATCATTACCGTATAGTTCTTCAAGCTAGGTGGCAATCGTAGGAAAGGGAGCACCTATGTCGGGTCTGCTCAACGGCGTCCGGATAGTCGAACTCGCTTCGTGGACATACGTTCCCTGCGGCGGCGCCGCGCTGGCGGACTGGGGCGCGGACGTCATCAAGATCGAGGACACCCGGGGTGGCGATCCGTGCCGCGCCCTGATCGTGGGCGGGCTGGATCCCGCGCGGTCACCGGTGCGGGCCAACTTCATGATGGAGATCGGCAACCACGGAAAACGCAGCATCGGCGTGGATCTCAAGTCCGAGCGCGGACGCGCGATCGTGGGCGCGCTGATCGCGAGCGCCGATGTCTTCCTGACCAACTGGCTGCCCGGCCCGCTGCAGCGCGCGGGGCTGACGGTCGAGCAGATCCGGGAGTTCAACCCGAACGTGATCATCGCCCGCGGCAGCGGCCACGGCAGCCGGGGACCGGAGCAGGACCGGGGCGGCTTCGACGCCGCCAGTTATCTCGCCCGCGCCGGCGTGGCGTACGCCCTGACCCCGCCGGACGTGGAGTTCCCGGTCACCCAGGCGCCGGCGTTCGGCGATCTCCAGGGCGGCATCACGCTGGCCGGCGGCATCGCGGCCGCGCTGTTCCACCGCGAGCGCACCGGACACGCACCCCTCGTGGACAGTTCGCTGCTCGCGCAAGGGATGTGGGCCGTGGCGCCCGACATCGCGGCCGCCGACTACTACGGCATCGACCGCATCCCGGCCGGCCCGGCCGGCACCTCACTGAATCCGGCGGTCAACCGCTACCGGACCCGCGACGGTCGATGGGTGCAGCTGATGCTGCTGCAGGCCGACCGCTTCTGGAAGGGCTTCTGCGAGCGCATCGGCCGACCTGATATGGCCACCGACGAGCGGTTCACCCCCTTGGCCGATCTCGTCGTCAATCAGGAGGCCGCCACCGCCGAACTGCGCAAGACCTTCGCCGAGCGGGATCTCGCCGAGTGGCAGCGGGTGCTCGCCGACGAACCCGCGGTCTGGGCCACCCTGGCCAGTCCGCAGGAGGTCCTGGACGACCCGCAGGTGGCCGCCAACGGCTACCTGATGACCGTCACCGACGACGCGGGCAAGAACTACCGAACCGTCAGCGCCCCGGTGCAATTCGACGAGACGCCGGCGCCGCCGAGCCGGGCGCCCGAATACGGCGAACACACCGAGACCATCCTGCTCGAGCTGGGCATGGACTGGGACGACATCATCGCCGCCAAAGAAGCGGGCGCCATCCTCTGACCGCTCGCGGACCCGGCTCGAAAGCCAGGTCTGCGAGACCCGGGTCATCCGATGCTCGTCAGTCCTTGCCGGCGAGATGGGCGGTGGCCGCGTCGATCTGGGACCGGAACGCCGCCAGCTTCTCGTCGGCCGTGCTCTGGTGGTGACTGCGCGCCTTGATACTGACATCGTGGTCGCCCGCCGCTGCCCGCAGCGCGCCGACGGTGGCCTTCTCGCGCGGGACATGCTGGAACGGGTCGAAGGAGTACCACCGCAGCGCGTTGAGATGGGTCATCTTGTCGATCTCGGTATCGGTCACGTTGTGCGCCTTGAAGACCGAGTCCAGTTCCTCGGGCGCGCCGGGCCACATGGAGTCGCTGTGCGGATAGTCCATTTCCCAGGCGATATTGTCGATGCCGATATCGTTGCGCAGCCGGACGCCGACGGGATCGCTGATGAAGCAGGTCAGGAAGTGCTCGCGGAAGATCTCGCTCGGCAGCTTGCCCCCGAAGTCCTGCATCGTCCACGTCGAGTGCATTTCGAAGGTCCGGTCGATCCGTTCCAGGAAATAAGGGATCCAGCCCGTGCCGCCCTCGGAGAGCCCGATCTTCAGGTCCTTGTACTCCTTCACGGGGCGTGACCAGAGCAGGTCGGCGGCGGCCGAGACGATATTCATCGGTTGCAGTGTGATCATCACGTCGGGCGGGGAATCCGACGCCGGAATGGACAGGGTGCCGGAGGAACCGATATGAACGTTCAGCACGGTGTCGGTCTCCACGAGAGCCTGCCACAGCGGATTCCAGTGCTCGCTGTGGAAACTCGGATAGCCCAGCGCCGCGGGGTTTTCGGTGAAGGTGAGCGAATGCACGCCCTTCTTCGAGACCCGGCGCACCTCCGCCGCGCACAGCTCGGCATCCCAGATCACCGGCAGCGCCATCGGGATGAAGCGACCCGGGTAGGCGCCGCACCACTCGTCGATATGCCAGTCGTTGTACGCGCGCACCAACGCGAGCGAGAATTCGGAGTCCTCGGTGGCGAACAGGCGGGCGGCGAACCCCGGAAAAGAGGGGAAGTTCATCTGGGCCAAGACGCCGCCGGCGTTCATATCCTTCACGCGCTCGTCGACGTCATAACAGCCGGGCCGGATCTCGTCGAGCCCT
This sequence comes from Nocardia wallacei, assembly GCF_029868745.1. GTDB lineage: Bacteria > Actinomycetota > Actinomycetes > Mycobacteriales > Mycobacteriaceae > Nocardia > Nocardia wallacei_B. The sequence goes on from NZ_JARWOP010000054.1 coordinate 2,857, forward strand.
TCGGGTTCGAGCCCGTACTCCTCCTTCGGGCGGCCGGCCACCGCGTTGAGCGCCACGTTCGGGATGACCCGATCGCGGAACTTCCACATGTCCGCGCCGTTGTCCATGTGCACCAGCCGGGGCGCGTCGTCGGCGTACCTGGCAGGTAGGTGGTTGGCGAACATATCGGGCGGTTCGATGATGTGGTCGTCGACGCTGACGAGGATCATATCGTTCTTGTCCACGGAGGTACTCCCTTCCGAGTACTATACTGTAATGCTAACTATAATCGTTTTGGTTCACCGCGCGACGAAGGTCGTCGCATCAAGGATCAGCACGACCCGGTCCTCCACATCGGCGGGCAGTCCGATGTCGGTGTCCCCGTAGCGCTCGCTCAGTTCCGAGTAGAACTTGCCGTCCTGGTCGCCCTGCACGGTGACCAGCCAGCCCCGCGTCTCGAGGCATCGCGACGGCTCGTCCGGGTCGGTGACGAGGAACGAGTAGTTCGGATTCGCCTGCAGGCTGGTGAATTTCCGCCGGGGAATGGTGTGGCTCATCCGCAGGTGCGCGCCGTCCCAGGTGAACCGCATCGGCGACTGGTCCGGCGATCCGTTCGGTGTCACAGTGGCGAGCACCCCGACGAGCGGCCGGCGCAGGAGGTCCTCGAGTCCGGCGGGAATTTTCGAGTTCATGGCTCCACCTAGAAGATTTACCGTTGACCTTACCGTAAGCTATCATCCAAGTGTTGCGAACGTGGTGAGGAACAAGCGATGCAGAGAATGATCAGCCCGGAGATCTCCAACTGGCCCGAGGGTGATTTCCGCCTCGTCGGCGGGGCCTGCGACGACTGTGGTGCAACGGTTTTCCCCCTGCAGGATATCTGTCCGCGGTGCAGCCGTTCTGCGATCGAGAGAATCCAACTACCGGAACGCGGAACTCTGATTGCCTGGACGACCCAGGGGTTCCTGCCCGGGCCGCCGTATCTCGGGAACGAGACGGCGGCGACCTTCGTCCCCTTCGGCGTCGGCCTGGTCCAGCTCGGCGATGTCATCCGGGTCGAAGGCCGGCTCACCGAGAACGATCCGGACAAGCTGGCGTTCGGAATGGAAGTCGCCCTGACCGCCGTGCCGCTGGGCACCGACAGCGCCGGCGACGACGTGCTCACCTTCGCCTTCCGGCCGCTCTGACCACGAGGAGTTCACATGACCAACGACGTAGCGATCGTCGGCATCGGGATACACCCGTTCGGCCGATTCGAGGGCAAGACGGCAATGCGGATGGGAACCGACGCGATCCGCGCCGCGCTGGCCGACGCCGGGCTGGAATGGCGGGATATCCAGTTCGCGGTCGGAGGCAGCTGGGAGGTGGCCAACCCCGACGCCATCGTCGGCATGATGGGGCTCACCGGCATCCCGTTCACCAATGTGTTCAATGCCTGCGCCACCTCGGCGAGCGCCACCGAGGCCTGCGCGGACGCCATCCGGCTCGGCAAGTACGACATCGGCATCGCGATCGGCATGGACAAACACCCCCGCGGCGCGTTCACCGTCGACCCGACATTGGTCGGGATGCCGAAGTGGTACGGCGAGAACGGCCAGTACCTGACCACGCAGTTCTTCGGGATGAAGGCCAATCGCTATCTGCACGACCACGAGATCTCCGTCCGGACCCTGGCCAAGGTCGCGGCGAAGAACTATCGCAACGGCGGGCTGAATCCGAACGCGTTCCGCCGCAAGCCGATTCCCGAGGCGGAGATCCTGGCCGCGCCGGTGCTCAATTACCCGTTGACGCACTACATGTTCTGCGCGCCGGACGAGGGCGCCGCCGCGGTGATCATGTGCCGCGCCGATCTCGCTCATCGCTTCTCCGCCAAACCGGTATTCGTGCGCGCGGTCGAGATCCGCACCCGCAAGTACGGCGCCTACGAGGTGAACACCACCTACGCGCCGGTCCAAGAGGATGTGGCGCCCTCGGTGTATGCCTCCCGCGCGGCGTTCGAGTCCGCGGGGATATCGCCGACCGATATCGACGTCGCCCAGCTCCAGGACACCGACGCCGGAGCCGAGGTCATCCACATGGCCGAGGCCGGCCTGTGCGCCCACGGCGACCAGGAGAAGCTGATCGCCGAGGGCGCCACCGAGATCACCGGTTCGATGCCGGTCAACACCGACGGCGGACTCATCGCGAACGGCGAGCCGATCGGCGCGTCGGGGATGCGCCAACTGCACGAACTCGTCCTGCAACTGCGCGGAACCGCCGGCGCCCGCCAGGTCGCGGGTGCGCCCAAGGCGGGGTTCGCACTGCTCTACGGCGCTCCCGGTACCGCCGGGGCCACGATCGTCACCACCTGACCCGACGGGTCCGATTCCACCTGGCGTTTCCAGATCTCGAGCAGGTCCGCGGTGGTCGTGTCGCTCATGCCGGAGTGCCGACCGGCGGCACGTCGTAGAACTGGGTGGCCCACTTGCGCAGCGACAGATACGGTTTCGCGTCCTTCGGCGACAGCGGCGGACGCTCGACGTACTTCTGATGACGCCAGATGCTCAGGTCTTCCCACACGGTCACCAGGAACTGCCTCTCGACCCGCTCCCGGACCTCCGGGGGTGGCACATCGGACTCGTCGCCCGGGTTTCGCGGCCACCAGATCGAATAGAACAGATCCGAGCATTCGTCGTCGACGGGGGTCGTGGCGAAGATGAGCCGGTGCTTCGACGATCCCTCGAACGCGCTGATGGATCCGCCGAGTCCGAACATCTGCGCGTGGATCTTCAAGGCCATCTTGTCCGGGTCGTCGCTGCGCGCGTCGGGCCACCCGGTGAGGAACGACCAGGTGTGGCCGGACTCGCCCCAGTCCAGCATCCGCGGGGTCACGGTGGCGCCGTGCACATATTCGAAATGCAGGCTGTCCGGGCCGTTTTCGAGCACGACCTGGGGGTGTACCGGCTCCCGCGCGGTCTTGCGGGAGAACTCCGGGTACGGGCGGTAGTAGCCCGACGGATCGGTCCCGACCTCCGGGAACAGCCCGAAGATATCGGGCATCTCCCACTGCGGTTGCCTGCCTTCCGGCTGGTGCCACATGAACACACAGCCGTTCTGTTCGTCGACCGGATAGACCCGCAACCGCAGGCCGCGATTCGTCCGGTCCGTGCCGGGGATCTTGCGGTTGCGGCCGTCGGGTCCCCACCGCCACCCGTGGAACGGGCATTCGACGCAGTCGCCGACCACCTTGCCGCCGTAGCCGATGTGGGCGCCGAGATGGCGGCAGTGCCCGGTCAGGATGTGCAGTTCGCCGGACTCGTCGCGGTAGGCGACGAGATCCTCGCCGAAGTACCGCAGCGGCCGGACCTCGCCCTGGGGAAATTCGGCCGACCACCCGACCATGAACCACCCGGTGACCTTCCAGGTGAAAGGAACCTTCACGTCACACTGCCTTGGGCGGGGCGTAGTGGGGACGGCCGAGGCCGAGCACGTGCTGTGCGATGAGGTTGCGGAAGACCTCGAGCGTGCCGCCGTAGATGCCGCACAGCGGCGCCCAGCGGTAGATGTATTCGGCCCCGCCGTCGTCGGCGGCGCCCTCGGTGCCGATCGGCAGGACCGAGGCCGGCCCGAGGATGTCCATGAGGTCCGGGGAGATATCCCGCATCGCCTGGGCGATCGCGACGCGGCCGAACATGTTCGGCGTCGACAGCGCCGCCTCCATCCGGGCGATGCTGCGCCCCAGCCGATAGGCGACCGACCCGTCGTCGAGCAACCGGCGACCGTCGGGGCCGCGCCGTGCAGCGATCGCCGCGGCCCGGTCCGCCGAGGTCGCCATGATCGTCCCCTGATGAATCATGATCGACACGTCTTGCAGGCCGTCCGCGGCCATGTCCACGATGCCGTGTTCGGTGCTGAGCGGCTCCATGAGCACCCGCCAGCCGTCGTTCACCTCGCCCAGCCGGTACTTGTCGTCGATCCGGACGTCGGTGTAGTAGACGATATTGGTGCGGTCGCCGTCCACCGTCCGGATGCCCTGGATCTCGATGCCCGGAGTGTCCAGTGGGACCAGGAACATGGTGAGGCTCTTGTGTTTTCGCGCCTCGGGAGCGGTGTTGGTGATGAGGAAGACGTACTGGCAGTTGTGCGCGCCGGTGGTGAACATCTTGGCGCCGTTGATGATCCACTGATTCCCGTCGCGCACGGCCCGGGTCTTGCTCGTGGCGATATCGGACCCGCCGTCGGGCTCGGTGTAGCCCAGGCACAGCCGGACCGCGCCGCTGCGCACCCGGGGCAGCACCTCTTCCCGCAACTCCGGGGAACCGAACTGCTCGACCGATTTCGCGACGATGACCGTGGTGCCCCAGGTGACCCACGGGACGTGAACGCGACGCCGCTCCAGATCCCAGATCCGTCGCTGCACCCGCGTCATGCCGCCGTCGGCGCCGGTGTCCAGCTCGGCGGCCAGCCAGCCCTCGGCGCCCATGGCCAGGTGCACCCCTTCGTCGAAGTTGTCTCCTGTTTCGCGGTCACGCCGCCGCACGTCGTCGGTGACATGGGTGTCGAGGAACTTGCGTACGCGATCGCGGAAGTCCGCGTCTTCCGCGGATAGCTCGACTCGGGAAAAGTCCATCGGTATCTCCGTCCTATGCCTGTGCCGACAGTTCGGCGACTCGCACCGCGGCGGCGCCGGGATCGCCCGCCGCCAACGGCCAGCCCCGGGCCCGCACCAGATATGCCGAAGCGGCCGCCTCGGTGGTCACCCCCAGCCCGCCCTGAACGTGCACGGCCATGGTGGCCGCCTTCGCGGCCTCCTCGGCCAGGTAGACGTAGGCCGCCGACGCGAGGGCGGGCTGGGCGCCGGGTTCGTATTCGAGGAACCAGGCCGCCCGCCGCACCAGGTTGCGCCCGCCCTGTACGACGATCGCGATATTGGCCAGCGGATGCGATATGCCCTGCAGCGTCGAGATCGGAACACCCATGGTGTAGCGGGTTTTCGCGAATTCGACCGCGATCCGCAGGGTCTCCTCGACGAGTCCGACCAAGGCGGCGGCGGTGAGCACCCGCCATTCGTCCAGGGCGCGTTCGTAGTGTGCGAGCGCCTCCGTCCCGCTCGCCAGCACCGTACGCCCGTCGGCCGCCGCCGGATCGATCCACGCCATGGGCAGCCGCCCGATATTGTCGACCTTCGCCGGTCGGGTGGCGAAGGTCAGGCGGACGATATCGTCGCCCTCGCGGACCACGATGTGATCGGCGATCGACCCCGCGGCGATCAGCCGGGCGCCATCGGCGGCATCGGGACGCGGATCCAGCGTGACCAACTGCCTGCCCGCGACCCCATCGGCCGCATCCTCGGCATCGGATCCCAGGGCTGCGAGGTTCGCCAGCAGCCGGGCCGCGCACACGTGGTCGATCCACGGCACCGGCACGATCGCCCGCCCGAGTTCCTCCGCGACCAGGGTGAGATCGACCAGCGTCGCGCCGTCGCCGCCGACCGACTCGGGCAACGCCATGGTGGTGGCGCCGGTGCCGCACAGCTGCTCCCACAGATTCTTGTCGAATCCCGCCGGTTCGGCCGCGCGCACCACCTCGATCGGGCATCGCGTCCTGACGAACTTCGCGTAGGTGGCCTGCAGTTCGGTCTGGTCTTGCGACAGGCTGTAATCCTGTCTGCGCAATTCGTAGCGGTCCATCGTCATCGCTCCTGGTTCCCGGCACGGTCACCGACGCTCGGGCGGGTGAAAAAGAATTCCTCCGCGTTGTTGTAGAGATAGTTGTCCAGCACGTCGTCGGGCAGCTCGAGCGCGAGTGCCTCCGGGACCACCCGGTGCATGCGGAGTACCGGCCAATCCGAGCCGAAGATCACCTTCCGCTTGCCCCGGGTCCGCATGAAATGCAGGAGACTGCCGGGGAGCCGCTTCGGCGACCACGCCGACGTCATCAGGCGCAGATTCTCGTATTTCATCAGCAAGCGAATCGCGGTGTCCCACCAGGGATCAGCGCCGTGGATCATGCACAGCCGCAACTCCGGAAACCGGTAGCACACCCGGTCCAGATAGATCGGATTCTGTACCTCACCGGGAATCGGCGGGCCCGGCAAACCGGTATTCATGCACAACGGCAGGCCCAGCTCGGCGCATTTGTAGTAGAGCGGGTAGTACACCGCGTCGGTAGGCGGATACCGGCCGTCACCCCAGAAGCTCGGACCCACCGCCGTGTACACCACCGGAAGGTCGTTCACCAGCGCGTCGAGTTCGCGCAGGGACGACACCGGATGCAACAGGTCGACCCCGTTGAGCGCCAACGAGAATCGGTCCGGCCGGGCCTCGACGAATTTCAGTGCGGTATTCGACGGCTTGGCCATCGAATACATCAGCACCGCCTTCTCGACGCCGTTCTCGTCCATCTCGCCGAGCAACTCGGCGAGATCGACCTGCTCGTACAGCGAGGCCGGGCCCTTGAAGTAGTCGTCGCGGACCTTCAGCATCCACGACGGCTGCTCGCGTTCACCGAAATGAACGTTCGCCAGGCAGTCGATTACTTTGCGCACGGTCATGCCCCCACTTCCTCCGAGCCGACTTCTTCGGCGACGCTCGGCGCCACCCGTTTCGCGGCCCACCGGTAGTCGGGCTTCCCGTTTCCGAGCCGTCGGATCTCCGCCACGAAAATGAATTCCTTCGGCACCTTGAACCCGGCCAGCTCGGCCTTGCACGCCCGCCGTAGCACCGCGTCGGTAACGGTCTCGCCCGGCCTGCGGCACACCAGCGCCACGACCTCCTGACCCCACCGCGGGCTCGGCCGGCCGATCACCAGCGCATCGACGATCTCGGGATGCGCCCGCAGCACCTGTTCGACCTCTTCGACGAACACCTTCTCGCCACCGGTGTTCACGACCAGTGCGTCGCGGCCGAGCAGCCGGAGGGTGCCGTCGCCGTCGACGGTCGCCCGGTCGCCGGGTATCGCCATCCGCTTGCCGTCGATCACCGGGAAGGTGCGTTCGGTCGCCTCCCGGTCGTCGAAATAGCCGAGCGGGACGCGGCCCGCCCTGGCCGCCCACCCGACCTCCGTATCACCGGGTTCGAGGAATCGGGTGCGGTCGTGCGACACGGCCGTGGCGCCCGGACCCGGAGCGAACGTGTCGACCTCGGCGCCCTGGCGGCTCCGCCCGAAGGCCATGCCACCGGTCTCGGACGCACCGTAGCCCTCCACGACCATCACGTGCGGAAGCAGTTCGAGCAGTTGTCGTTTGTACACCGGGTTGGTCGCCGCGCCACCGCTTCCGATGGCGAGCAACGAGGGCAACTCGTAACGGCCCGTGTGCAATTCGCGCACCAGCGGTCCGGCGTAGGCGTCGCCGACGATCGTCATGAGCGCGGCGTTCTCGCGCTGGGCGATCTCCAGCGCGTGCCGCGGATCGAAGGGTTTCCGGTCGTCGTACAGCACGATCGTCTGCCCGGCCAGCAGCCCCGCGAACGCGGTCCAGATGCCCGCGGCATGCGAGAGCGGCGACACCGCGAACCAGACCTGCCCGGTCATTCGAACGAGCTCGCGCAGGGGCTGCGCGGAGTCGTGGTCGGCGCCGTTCATCGACGACACGTACATATCGCTCTGCCGCCACAGCACGCCTTTCGGCCGTCCCGTGGTTCCGCCGGTGCACATCATCACCAGATCGTCCGGCGAGGTCGGGATCGCCCGTTCGGCATCGCCGCGGCGCACCGCCTCGTCGAACGAGATCGTGCCCGCCAGCTCGGCCGCGACACTGCCGTCCTCGATCGAGATCAGCAGTTCGGCGTCCTGTGGTGCCGCCGCCGCGACGATCGGGCCGAAGGACCGATGGAAGACGAGGCCGCGCGGCTTCACATACGCCAGCAGATCCCGGATCTCCCCGGGCGTGTACTGGGTGTTGATATTGACCGGGACAGTGCGCGCCCCGAGGCAGCCGAGCATGACATCGGGGTACAGGTCGTTGCGCATGAGCAGCGCGACGCGGTCCTGACCGCACTCCCACCGCCGCAACCGACGCCGGGGCGTCCGCGCACCGAAACCGCTGTCCGCCAAGAAGTTCGCGAATCGCCGCGCCCGCGCAGCCGATTCCCCGAAGGTACTCCGCCGGTCGCCGCAGACGGTCATCGTCCGGTCCGGGACGGCCTGCGCGACCGCGTCGAAGACCGCGCCGATACTCCACTCGCTCAACGCGATCCTCCGCTCCCGGCGCTCACCGTGCTCTCGCCCGCCTCACGCGACCGCGGCGACGGGCAGGCCCAGGAATTCGCGGGCGTTGTCGCGCATGATCTTTCGTACGTCGTCCGCGTCGAAGGACGTCAGTTCCTCGGTGAAGGCCACCGGCTCCTCCAGGCCCTCGCCGTGCGGCCAGTCCGAACCGAACAGAATGCGGTCGGTGCCGAGCGTCTGCGCCAGTCGCGGCAGATCGTCCTCGTAGTACGGCGCCACCCACACGTGCTCGCGCAGGGTGTCGACCGGATCATGGGGGAACGCCTTCGGAGACTGGTTGGCCAGCTTCTTCATTCGCTTGCTCAGCCGGTGCACGAAGTCCGAGCCGTTCTCGATACTCGCCACGCGCAGCGCCGGATGACGATCGAAGACGCCGTGGATGATCAGCGAGGCCATCGTGTCGTGGATCGCGCGATCGTCCACCAGGATCTTGTCCAGCGCGTCCCCGGGACCGAACGGCTCGAAGGTGTCCTTGCCGCCCCACATGGCGGCGATCCTCAGATATCCGCTGTCGCCCAGGTGGAATGCGACCGGGACATTCGCCTCGGCCAGCCGCGCCCACACCGGATCGTGCGCTCGATCACCGAGGGAGCGCGGCTTGCCGACACCGGGCACCGGCGCCGGCCGGATGTGCACCACGCGCGCGCCGCGTTCCAGCACGAAGTCGACCTCCGCGACGGCCGCCGCGGGGTCGGCCAGCGAGATCATCGGCGCCGCAACGATCTTGCCGTCCGGCCGGTCGAAGCCCCAGTCCTCGTCCAGCCACAGATTGAAGGCGTGCAGCGATGCCATCGTGGCCTCGATATCGCCGCGCAGGGCCTCTTCCACTCCGCAACCGAAAGTCGGGAACAGGAAGATCGTCTCGATCCCCTGCTTGTCGACCACCGCCGCCCGCGCGTCCCGCTCACGGTATTCCGGCCGCAGTTCCAGGCTCTCGACCCGCATCAGCGTGGCCGGGTCCACGCCCTCGGGAACCTGGCCGCGGAAGATCAGATCCAGGCAACCCGGCACGATGATCGGGTCGAAGGTCGGATTGGGGATGAACCGATTCACCCGGTTGCCGATGATGGCCGTGTGGTACTTGCCGTCTCGGACGATCTGCACGCCACGCCGCCGGAACCTCTTGTCCAAGTGGCGGGTGAACGCGTCCAGCGGCTCGTAGTAATGGTTGTCGACGTCGATCGCCTTGTAGTCGAGCGCGGTCATCAGCGTCCTTTCGTCTCGCCGGATGGTCGTTCCGACATATCCGGCGGTCGGCCTGTGCGTCTGTGTCGTCGGCAGACCTGCCGAAGGTCGAATAGATATGTCTACTGTATACCTATCTATAGTGCGGCGCACAGGGATTCCCGGCGCCTCCCGGCACGATCTGGTCAGGGCATGATCACCGTGCGGGTCACGGGCTCCGCCGCGGCCTGCCGGGCATAGATGCCCCGTTGCACCGATCCCAGCAGGGCGTTTCGCGTCTCCTCGGGACTGATGAGTTCGTCGAAACCCATGTGCTCCGCGGAGAAGTACGACGCCTGCAGTTCCATCTCCCGCAGCTGAGCCGCGAGATCCTCTTCGGCCTGCGATGCGTTGCTCAACGCGGCCGCCCCCATCGCGCCCATGGTCGCTCCCGGATACGCGAAAGTCGACTCCTGGCCGTCGAATCCGATCAGCGACATCACCATCGAGCCGAACCCGTAGGCTTTGCGCAGGGTCAGGTGCACCTTCAGCGTCGTCGCCGCGGTCTGTGCGACGAACATCCTTGCGCCGCTGCGCAATACACCGTCGCGCTCGGACTCGCTGCCCGGCAGCATGCCCGGGTTGTCGGCCAGGAAGATGATCGGCAGATGGAAGGCGTCGGCGACCGAGATGAAGTGGGCGGCCTTGTCGGCGGCATCGGAGTCGATCGAACCCGCCAGCACCTGGGGCTGATTGGCGACCACCGCGACCGGATGACCGCCGAGATGCGCGAGCGCGCAGATGATCGCGCGGCCGAAACCGGGCTGCACCTCGAACCAATCGGTGCCGTCGAACACCACGTCCAGCACCGCGCGCATGTCATAGCCGTGCTGGTTGTCCCGGGAGATGATGTCCAGCAGTTCCGGGGTGGCCCGCGGTCCGGTGGTGTCGTCGGGCAGGTATACCGGCGGATAGGACCACGCGCTCGGCGGAAAATACGATAGGTAACGCCGGATCTCGTCGAGCACGGCCGCATCGGTGTCGGCCACGTTGTGGATGACGCCGCTGGGCAGCGCGACAGCGGGCCCGCCGAGATCCTCCTTCGACACGTCTTCGCCCGTGGACACCTTCACCACCGGCGGCCCCGCGGTGAAGATCGCGCCCTGGCGGCTCATGATCGCGAAATCGGACACCGGCGCGACCAGGGCCCCGTGCCCCGCGGACGCTCCGAGCACACCGGTCACCATCGGAACCCGCCCGGAGCATTTCGCCTGCGCCAGCAGATCGGTCGGGGTGCGCCCGTAATGGCTGCCGCTGGCCCGGAACCCCGCCCCCTCCAGCAGCATCACCAGCGGCACCTTGTTGCGTACCGCCAGTTCGGCCACTCGATACCGCTTCGAATTGCTGCCCGGCGCAATGGTTCCGGCCAGACTCGTGAAATCCTCCGCGCCCACCATCACCGGGAAGCCGTTGACGAGACCCGAGCCGGTCACGATCGCGTCGGCCGCCACCTCACCGCCGACGAGCGTGCCGAACTCCTGGAACGTCCCGGGGTCGAGCAGCCGTTCGATGCGCGCTCGCGCGTCCAGCTTGCCCTTGCCGCGGTGCTTGGCGACCCGCTCGGGGCCGCCCATCGCGCGCACGCGGTCCCGGCGCTGCTCGAGGTCCGCGAGCGTTTCCTTCCAGGTCTGGGCATTCGTCATCGGTTGTCCTGTCCGCTGCTCGGCCGCCCGGGGCTGGGCGTGGGTGTGGTCGGTCCGCATCGGTTCGCTCGCGGGCTCGCTCATACCAGCGAGTAGCGGATCGGAAGATGTTTGAGCCCGCCGACGAAGGTGGTCGCGCTGAGTTCGGGCTCGCCGTTCAGTTCGATCGACCGCAGGCGCGGCAGCAGTTCGGTGAGGAAGGTGCTGGTCTCCATTCGCGCCAGTCCGGCGCCGAGGCAGAAGTGCACGCCGAATCCGAACGCGACATGTTTGTTGGGCTCGCGCTCGATGTCGAAGCGGAACGGGTCGTCGAAGACGTCCTCGTCGCGGTTCGCCGAAACATACGACAGCAGCACCGATTCCCCCGCCGCGATCGGGACATCACGCACCGACGTGTCCTCGGCGGCCGTGCGCATGAACGCCTTGACCGGCGTGACCCAGCGGAAGATCTCCTCGGTCGCCCGGGGCATCAGGTCGAGGTCCGCGCGCAGGCGCGCGAGCTGATCGGGATGGTCGATCAGCGCGTGCAGCCCCCCGGAGATGCTGCTGCTGGTGGTGTCGTGCCCGGCCGTGGCGATGATGGCGTAGTAGGACATGGTGTCGATATCCGACAGCGGCTCGCCGTCGATCCGGGCGTTGGCGATCGTGGATCCCAGGTCGCCCGTGGGGTTTTCGCGCCAGGATGCCGTCAGATGCTGGAAGTACTGGAACATTTCGAGCAGCGAGTTCATCGTGTCGTCGGACGGCGCGCTGCGCTTGAGTTCGTCGTCGTCGCTGCCGACGAGTTCCTGGGTGAGTTTCAGCATCCGGGGAAAGTCGGCCTCCGGGACGCCGAGCAGCGACATGATCACGTACAGCGGGAAGTTCACCGCGACCTCCTGCACGAAATCGCATTCCCCGCCCGCATCCCGCATCCGGTCGACGTAGCGCACGGCGAGTTGCGCGATCCGTTCCCCCATCGTCTTCATGGCCTTCGGGCTGAACCAGTCCGCGGCGATGGCCCGCATGACACGGTGCTGCGGGTCGTCCATGTGGACCAGGGTCCGAATTCCCACCGCGGCCTGCATCTCGTCCGACACGGTGGTCATCAGCACCGGCCGCGGCCAGTTCGTGAACGCCCGGTTGGCCCGCTCGACGGCCATGACGTCGGCGTGTTTGGTGATCGCCCAGAACGGCGTGTAGGAGGGCACGTCGACCAGCGATACGGGAGCATGCGCCCGCAACCTCGTCAATGCGTCGTGCAACCTCGCCTCATCCGCGTACGCGGCCGGCTCCGCAAGGACCTTCGCGGCTTCATCGATGGTCGGCATACTCATCGGCTGCTCTTTCGTCTCATAACACTCGACCCGGCGCGCGCAGCGCCCCGAAGCCGTTGTAGCGGTCACTAGAGTGTTTTATAGTTGACGTTACTGTCAAGCATTCTATAACTACCCGCGGCGACCGAACGGCGGTATTCATGACATCCGGGCAGCGCACAGTGGTCGTGGTCGGCGCCGGGTCGGGGATCGGCGCGGCGACCGCGGCGCACTTCCACGGCCAGGGCGATTACGTCCTCGCAGTCGACCTGCGCCACAACGACACTCCGGCCTCGCGGTACGAGCGGTGCGACCTGCGCGACAGCCGCGACATCGCGGCACTGCTGGATCGGATCGGGCCCGGCTGGGATCTGCTGGTGCACGTCGCCGGCGTGCCGGGCACCGCGCCCGCGGCGGACGTGCTGACGGTGAACTACCTCGGCATGCGGCTGACCGTCGAGGGCATGCTGCCACTGCTGCGCCGCGGCGGCGCGATCGTCACCGTCGCCTCGGTGGCGGCACTCGGCTGGCAACAGCGCGTGGACGATCTGGCGGGCCTGCTCGCGGCGACCGACGCGGAGGCGGTCGCGCGGTGGCAGAGCGGCCAGGATCCCGCGTATCCGGTCTACAGCACCTCGAAGCAAGCCGCGATCATCTTCGCGAAGCGATTGGCGCCGATGGCATGGCAGAAGTTCGGCATCCGGGTGAATACGGTGAGCCCCGGACCCACCGAGACCCCGATACTCGCCGACTTCGAGGCGTCGATGGGCAAGGACGTCCTGGACACGGTGAAGGCCACCGTGGGCAGGCACGCCACGGTGGACGACATCGTGCCCGTGATCGCGTTTCTCGGCTCGCCGGCGGCGCGCTGGGTCAACGGCCAGGACATCCATGTCGACGGCGGATTCGTCGCGCCACTCGCGGCCGGAACGCCGCTACAGCTGTAGCGGCGACGCCGCCCCCGCGGAGCACGGCACGCCCCGAGCGCGATAGTCATCTATACTGTATAGATTACAGTATATTGCACCGCCGAAAACCGCGCGCTGTGACGACGTAGAGGTGAGCTGTGGAAATCCCTGTTCAAGACGAATCGGCAACGGCCGGGAGCACCCTCGATCTCCGTGACCCCTACCCGTTCTTCGCTGCGAAACGACGGGAGGGCGGCGTCTTCCACGGGACGGTGTTCGACTACTCCAGGACCCCGGAATCGCTGCGCCCGCCGGACTCCTACGCCGCCGTATCGTATGCGGCGGTCAGCGCGGCGCTGCGCAACAGCCGGGTATTCAGTTCTCGGCTGTACGACTCCACCATCGGCGTGTTCATGGGCCCGACAATTCTCGCGATGGACGGCAAAAGCCATCGGGCGCACCGGAATCTGGTGGCCACGGCGTTCAAGCCACAGTCGCTGCAGCGCTGGGAACCGGAGATCGTCGAGCCGATCTGCAATGCGCTCATCGACGAGTTCGCGGAGCGTGGAAGTGCCGACCTGGTCAAGGAATTCACCTTCGAGTTCCCGACCCGGGTCATCGCGCGCCTGCTCGGCCTGCCCGAAGTCGACCTGCCCTTCTTCCGCGCGGCGGCCGTGGCGATCATCAGCTACGCCAACAAGGTTCCGCAGGCGCTGGAGGCGTCGAAGGAGCTGAAGGAGTACTTCCTCGGCCACATCGACCAGCGCCGGTCGAATCCGACCGACGACATCATCAGCGATCTGGCGACCGCGCAGATCGACGGGGAGAAGCTGACCGACAAGGCCATCTACTCGTTCCTGCGGCTGCTGCTTCCCGCCGGGCTGGAGACGACCTATCGCTCGTCGGGAAATCTGCTGTACCAGCTGCTGCGGCATCCCGAACAGTTCGCGGCGGTGCAGCGCGAACACCAGTTGATCCCGCAGGCCGTCGAGGAGGGACTGCGCTACGAGACCCCGCTCACGCTGGTGCAGCGGCACGTGACCGAGGACGCGGAATTGGAAGGCGTCGCCATCCCCGCGGGCTCGGTGCTCGACCTGTGCCTGGGCTCGGCGAACCGCGACGAGACCCGCTGGGAGCGACCGGAGGAGTTCGACATATTCCGAAAGCATGTGCCGCACATCAGCTTCACCGCCGGCGCGCACACCTGCCTCGGCCTGCACCTGGCCCGGATGGAGACCCGGGTCGCGGTGGAATGCCTCCTGCGCCGGCTGACCGGATTCACCCTCCTGGACGAGGGCGATCCGCACATCTTCGGCCAGCCGTTCCGTTCCCCCAACGTCTTGCCGGTGACTTTCGATGTCATCGCCTGAGCCGCACCGGAACACGAAAGGACCCGAAGTCGTGACTGCCGAACCCGTACTGCTCATCGAACAGGTGGACGGTGTACTGACCCTGACGCTGAACCGCCCGCACCGCAAGAACGCGGTCACCCGTGAGCTGTGGGCAGCGCTGCGGGATACGTTCCACCAGGTCGCGCACGGCCGCGAGGTGCGTGCCCTGATACTGACCGGCGCCGGTGACGCATTCTGTTCCGGCGCAGACATTTCCGACGCCGCGGGGGTCGACGAGTTTCCCGACCCGAGCCGGGAGATGCTGGCCATCAACGAGGCCGTACAGCTGCTGCACGACCTGCCGGTGCCCACCGTCGCCAAGGTGCGCGGGGTGGCGGCGGGCGCGGGCTGGAATCTCGCGCTGGGCTGCGACCTGGTGGTGGCCACGCCCGACGCGCGGTTCTGCCAGATATTCACCCGGCGCGCGCTGTCGCTGGATTGCGGCGGGTCCTGGCTGCTGCCCAAACTCGTCGGATTGCAGCAAGCCAAACGCCTCGCTCTGCTGGCGGACATGATCGGTGCCGACGAGGCGCACTCCCTCGGGCTGGTGACCTGGGTGCAGTCCGAGGAGGCCATCGACAAGTTCGTCGGCGACCTGGCGACGCGGCTGGCCGCCGGGCCACCGCGGGCGCTCGCCCAGACCAAGGGGCTGCTGAACGACGGCACGGATCGCACGATGCGCGAGGCGCTCGCCAACGAGGCTCGCGCCCAAGCGCTCAACCTGTCCGGCGCCGATGTCATCGAGGCATTCGCGGCGTTCGCCGAGAAACGCGAACCGGTCTTCACCGGGGCGTGGGGCGCGGGAGGATGACCGTGGCGAAACGAGGCGCCGCCGTGAAGCGGCAGCGACGCGAACGCGGCTCGCTGAATCCGGAGGACATCATCGATGGCGCTTTCGAACTCGCGGAACAGGTTTCGATCGACGGCCTGAGCATGCCCCTGCTGGGCCGTCACCTCAATGTCGGCGTCACCAGCATCTACTGGTACTTCCGCAAGAAGGACGACCTGCTCAACGCGATGACCGATCGCGCACTGCGGCTGTACATCTACGCGATCCCCTTCCCGTTCGTCGAGTCCGCGGACTGGCGCGAGACGCTGACCAACCACGCCCGCATCATGCGGCAGACCTTCCTGACGAATCCGATCCTCTGCGACCTGATCCTGGTGCGGTCGGCGCTGAGCCAGCATGCCGGGCGGGTCGGAGCCGAGCAGGTGGAGCGGACGGTCGCCAGTCTGGTGCAGGCGGGCCTGTCGGTCGAAGAGGCCTTCGACACCTACTCGGCGATCAATCTCCATATTCGCGGATCGGTTGTGCTGCAACGGCTCTACGACAAGAACATCGAACTGGACGCGGAGGCGCGGGCCTACTACGACAGCATTCTGATCGACCCGGAGACGACGCCGCTGCTCGCCCGGGCCATGGCCAAGGGGCTGCGTTCGGGCGCACCGGACGAGCGGAACTTCGAGCACGGCCTGCGCTGCATCCTCGACAACGCCGACCGGCTGATCGAATCGCACGCGGCGGCTCGCGCGAATTCCGCTGCGCCGCAGGATCCGGACGGCGCAGCGACGGCCTGGTAGGTCCGCGCTACGGCGCGTCCGGCTCCGGTACGTGAAAGTGCTCGTCGCGCAACCGGAATGCCTCCTTGGTGCCGTGTTCCGCGCGTGTCTTCACGAAATTGAATTCGCCCGGCGCGAATTGCAGGTTCGTCCCGTAGGCGTGGAACAGGTAGCCGGCCACCTCCTCGCCCTGGTACGCCTGGCTCTGCTCGACGAGCCGGAAGGCCTCCTTGGCGATGACGACACCGTCGGCGGGCATCTTCGCGGCCTTCTCCGCCCAGTACCGCGCGCGGGCGGTCACCGACGCGCCATCGCAGGTCTCGGTGAACACGCCCAGCTGTTCGACCGCGCCCGCCTCGATGATGTCGCCGGTCAGCAGCAACCGCCGCGCGAGCACCGGACCGAGCCGGTGGAAGAACATGTGCAGGCTGCCGAGCGCGGGACCGAGAAATCGCGTGGCGGGCATCCCGATCCGGGTGTTCCGGGCGATCACGGAAATGTCGGTCATCAAGGCCATCTCGAAACCGCCGCCGAGCGCGTAGCCGCTGATCTCGCCCACCGTGACCTTCGGGAAGCCCAGCAGATTGTGATAGAAGCCGAAGGACTTGCGGTCGACGGTCAGCCGGCGGCGCTGACTGGGGCGGCTCTTGGCGGGCCGCTCCCCGTACCAGCCGTACGCGTTGTTCATATCGGCGCCGGTGCTGAACACACCCTCCGCCCCGCGCAGCAGCACGACGGTGATGTCGTCGTCTTCGGCGGCCTGATCGAGAAATCGGGCCAGGCCGTCGCGCATGGCCGCGTCGTAGGAGTTGCGCTGCCGGGGGTTGTTCAGCGTGACGGTGGCAATTCTGCGGTCCGGGTCCACGTCGTAAAGAACCCGGCCGTCCTCGGTACTCGAACTGGTCATCTGGGTGTCTTCCTTTCGGGAGACTAACGGTATTCTATACTGTATATATATCAGTATGGTCCGCTCCGCAGCATCTACGCCGTTCGATTCCATCAAGTACCGCGTCGACGGACATACGGCCACGATCACCCTCGACCGCCCGGAAGCGCTCAACGCGCTCAGCCCGCACATGATCACCGAGTTGCGCACCGCCTACGACGAGGCCGAGAACGACGACGACGTCTGGACGATCGTCGTCACCGGCACCGGTCGCGCGTTCTGCACCGGCGCGGACGTCAAGGCCATCCCCGGCGACGGCAAGGTGATCAACGAGCGGCCGTATCTGTCCACCTACGAACAGTGGGAGGCGCCCCAGGAGGGCACGCCGCCGTTCCGCTCCATGACCAAGCCGATCCTCGCGGCGATCAACGGATTGTGTTGCGGCGCCGGGCTGGACTGGGTGACCACCGGCGATATCGTCATCGCCTCCGAGCGCGCGACCTTCTTCGACCCGCACGTCAGCATCGGGCTCGTGGCCGGCCGCGAGGTGGTGCGCCTGGCCCGGGTGCTGCCGCGGACGGTCGCGCTGCGCATGGCGCTGCTGGGCAAGCACGAGCGAATGACCGCGCAGCGCGCCTACGACCTCGGCATGGTCACCGAGGTGGTCGAACACGATCGGCTGCTGGAGCGCGCGCACGAACTCGCCGACATCGTCAATTCGAATGCGCCCCTGGCGGTTCGGGGCACCCGGCTCGCCATCGTCAAGGGCCTCGACGTGCCGCTGCACGAGGCCGAGTTGCTCGCGGAGGCATTCCGCGAACGGGTGACCCGGACCGAGGACGCGCTGGAGGGCCCGCGGGCCTTCGTCGAGAAGAGGAAGCCGCAATGGCATTGCCGATGAGTTACTCCCACCATGCGCTCAGCCGCCGGATTGCCGATACCCTGGCGCTGCAACCGGATTCGCCCGCGATCGAATACGACGACCGGTGGCACACGTGGCGGGAGCTGACCGACGTGGCGCTGCGCGTCCGCTCGTTCACCACCGCGCATCCGGTCGGCCGGCGACAGGTCGGAGTCCTGCTGCGCAACCGGCCCGAGCATGTGGCGGCGTTTCTCGGGGTCCTGCTGGGCAACGGCACCGTCGTGGTGATCAATCCCGCCCGCGGCGACGAACGCACCCGGGCCGATATCGCCGACCTGCGGCTGCCGCTGATCATCGGCGCTCCCGAGGATCTGTCGACGCTGGACACCCTGCCGCCCGGCACCACCGCCGTGTCGATCTGCGGTCTCGACGGCGAGTTGCGGCTGAGCGCCTCCGCCGGGCGCCGCGCGCACACCGGCACGACCCGGTCCGGGGTCGCGGTGCGGATGCTGACCAGCGGCACCACCGGGCCGCCCAAACGCATCGACATCACCTACGACATGCTGGCCCGCAGCGTGATCGGCCCGGATCCGGACGCGGTGCCGGCACCGGCGCAACCACGACGCGGCATCGCGATCGTCAACGCGCCGCTGGTGCACATCGGTGGCGTGTTCCGGGTCCTGCAATGCGTCGCCGAGGCACGCCCCTTCGTGCTGCTCCCGCGATTCGAACTCGAGCGCTGGGCGCGGGCCGTGCGCACCCACCGGCCCAAGGCCGTCTCGCTGGTGCCCGCCGCCTTGCGCATGGTGCTGCATTCCGACCTGACCGCGGCGGACCTGGCCGGTATCCGGGTCGTCACCTCGGGTACCGCGCCGCTGTCGGCCGCCGACGCCGACGCGTTCCGCGAGAAATTCGGCATTCCCGTCCTCACCTCGTATGCCGCAACGGAATTCGGCGGCGGCGTCGCGGGCTGGACGCCGGCCGACCATCGGAAATACTGGGATGCCAAGCGCGGCAGCGTCGGCCGCGCGACCGGCGGGGCGCGACTGCGGGTGGTCGACGAGGACGGTGCCGTCCTGGGGCCGGACCGGCTCGGCCTGCTCGAGGTCGTGCCCGGTCAGCTCGGACCGTCCGCCGACTGGATCCGGACCACCGATATGGCCCGCATCGATGCCGACGGATTCCTGTGGATTCTGGGCCGGGCGGACCAGGCGATCATCCGGGGCGGGTTCAAGATCATGCCGGACGACGTGCGCGCCGCGCTGGAAAGCCATCCCGCGGTACTGGGCGCGGTGGTCGTCGCACGGCCCGACGAGCGCCTCGGCGAAACCCCGGTGGCCATGGTGGAACTGCGCCACGCGCGGTCGGCCCGGCCCGGCGCTCTGATCGAGTACCTCCGAACCCGGTTGGCGCCCTATGAGATTCCCGCCGAGATCGCGATCGTGGCCGCGATCCCGCGGACACCGTCGGGCAAGGCGGACCTGACCGCGGTCCGGAGCCACTTCGACGCTCCCGCCGGAGCGGTCCGACACGGCGCCGAGCACCGCGCCCGCTGATGGCCCCGCACGTGGTCGACAATTCGGGCGGGCTGATCGCGACACCCGGCGATCCACACGACGAGGATCCGCGCCGGCTCCGATCGCGGGCCCGATTGCTCGACGCGGCGACGGATTTGCTGAAAACCGGTGGCGCGGAGGCGGTCACGGTCGAGGATTGCGTCCGCACCGTCGACGACTTCCTTGCCGCACGAGCCGCCGAATCGCCCCGCTATGATGGCCCGTCGCCGTAACCCGCGAGCCGACGGGCGCACCACACCCGCACCGCGGCGGGCGCGCGGGCGGCGGCGCCGCCGGGGGGGGCGGGCCGGCCGGGCCGGGGCCCCGGGGGCGCCCCCCGGATCCCCCCACCGCCCGGGGGGGGGCGGGCGCCGCCCCCGGTGCCCTCGCGCGGCTGGCCCGCCCCCCCCGGCGGCGCCCCCGCCCGCGCGCCCGCCGCGGTGCGGGTGTGGTGCGCCCGTCGGCTCGCGGG
>NZ_JARWOP010000055.1 GCF_029868745.1 Nocardia wallacei
TGCCCGCCGACTACCGGGCCGATCTGGGCGCCGTGCCGGTCGAGGCGCTCGTGCACGTCGAGGTCGAATGGGCGGGTAAGGCGCCGGCGGCCAAGGCCGACGAGACGCGCTGGGTGGCGAGCCTGCCCTTCGGCGTCGACATCCTGGGCCCCCCCCACCCGGTCTACTTGTCCCCCGCCGGCGGGGGGGCGGGGGGGGGGGCGCCCGCCGCGCACGCGGCGGAGCACACCCCCGCCAGCCGCGCCGAATTGGACCGGGCGGACCGCGCTGTCGAACAGGCCGAACGCGTCCTGCGGGAAGACGCGGCGCCGACGCAGATGCGCGCGGTCGAACAACACCTGATGGCGTCCGGTCGCGCACAACACGCCAACCTGCCTCCGCAGGCCGCGGCCGACCTTCCCACCTCCGAAGCGGCCCACTCGGCCGTGCTCGCGCCCGGAGCCCGCGACGGCGTAGACACTGTCCGACCGGAACGTCCGGAAGATCGCTACGCACGGCTCGCGGGGTGGCTGGGGATCCCCGCGACGGTCCCGGCCATCATGGCGGCCGGAGACGACGAGGACGATGATTCGCCGCGGCGAGCGGACACCTCGGCCGCCGTACAGGCACTGAACCGGATGCAAGCGGGCCTCCCGGCCGCCGTCGTGGAGGCGTTGAACCAGCATCTCGACGACGCGGCGCCCGCAGCGATCGTCCTGGACCCGATGCTCTCCGACGCGCAAGCGCTGGAACGGCTCGAATCGCGGCGCGATCGCCTGGCGGACGAGTTGGGACTGGCGCACGATCAGGTTCTCGGCGCTGAGGGGATACGCCGGGTCGGCGAGAAGGTGGACGAGGCGCGCAAGGAACTCACCGACGCCTTGCCGCCGACGGTTGGGCCGCTCGCCGAGGCCGATGCCGCCATCGCCCGCGCGGTGGTGGCCGACGCGGCGGCGCGGCTCGTGGGCTCCTCCGACGAGGCCGAGCCCGCCGGGCCCGTGGTCGCGGCGGCGTCGACATACCTCGCCCTCACCGCCTTGCTCGACCTCGTCGTCAGCGTTCACCGGCGGAACCCGAACGGCTGCCTCAACAATGCCGTGACGATGATGGAGGTGCTGTACGGGTACGAGCACCAGGAAAGTCCGTACGAAATGCCGAACTACTCCCCGCTGGCAGGCCACGGCGACGCGGATGTCGTACGGGCCTCCGGCGGAGGCACTTTCCGTTCCTCCGGTGACCTGGACGCGGTAGCCGCGTCACTGGCGCGGCGGCCCGGAGCCGCCAGCTGGGTTGTCTACAACTGGCTCGACACCCGCGTCGTCGACGGGGACCGCAAGGACGCGGCCGAACGGCTGGCCCGCCACCTCGCCGAGGGCCTGCTCGATCTCGCCGACTACAACCGGCGCATCGCGCGGGTACGGGCCGCCGCCCAGCATGCCGACCTGCGGCAGGCGCTGTCGGGCCTGCCCAAGCTGCGAAACGAGTCGGCCGACGAGAGATACGCCGGAAAAGTCCGGACGCATCTGGTGTTGATGCACAGCAGAATCGGCGCCTCCGGCACACCGGAAGTCGTTGTCCTGGACATCAATTCCGGCACCACGCGCACGGCGATCACGCCGGAGGACCTGGCGGGCCCGAATGCGCTGCTGAAAAGAGCCGTCGCGTTTCGCGAGTGGAAGGAGAAGCAAGGGCAGATCGAAGGACTCAGCAAGAAGGACAGTCGGGTCTGGACCATCGAATTCGATGACCAAGGCAAAGCCCTGCCGCACGACAACGTTGTCCCCATTTCCCAGCGGCGGCAACGGGAATCGCCGCCACCGCAGCAACTGGACCGGTTTGCCCGCGCCGGCCACCGCCCACCCGATGACAGCCCGCCGCCGCTCACCCGGCTGGACAAGGAGCTACGTCACCTTTCCTTCCTGCACGGCGATGACGGGTCCGACAGCGGCTCCGCACTGTCGATGAAATGGCAACGGCGCCGAGATGATTCGGTGCGGAACATGAGTCGATTGCTGGCTCACGCGGTCCGCCAGGACACGGCGAAATCGGTCTCCGATCCGGGCTATTCCGACGAGTGGGAACGCGAACGCGACGAACTCGAGGCCGAACTCGTCCGCTGGAACGGGCAAGAGCCGGACGGCCACCGGCGCGTGGAACGAGTACTGCAACCGCTCCTGGACCGATTGCGGTCGCTGGACCGCGACGGTTGGCAGCGGATGCAAGGCACCGAGCTTCCGTGGCTCGGCTCCTGGATCCTGCGCGGAATCCTGCTGCGCGAACCCACGCGCCCGGATCTGCCACATATCGGCGAGCAACTCGATATCACTCCCGCCGCACAGGCCGCTGATTTGATGAGCATGCCCGCAACCATGGCGGGCGATGCGGCGGTGGTGTCGACAAGAGACGGCGACGCGCTCGCCGAATGGCGGTTGCTCGGGGAGATGGCGGCGACCGGGTCCGCACTCGAACAACTCGTGACCGCGGTGCTCTCCTATCTGGAGTCGAGTCGCATCGCGGAAATCGACACGGAAACGGAAAAGCCCGCCGCGGATCAGCCTGACGATGCGGAGGCGGCACGGCGTCTGCTCGACGAGTTGGCGCGGGTGGAGAAGCTGCGCGATCGGTGGGCCGAGTTGTGCCGGGTACCGCTGAGCGACCTGGGTGACCGAAGAGTCGGCGGTGCGCGTGATATCGGGCACCTGCGTTCGGAATTCGCACGGCTTACCGACCGCCTACAGCACGCGACAGCTCCCGAGAGAGCGGCTTCCATCCGCTGGCGACGGCTCCATTTCCTGCTCCACTACACCGATCGGCACGAGCGGTTGGTCTCGGAGGTGGACGACCGAGTGAGCCAGATCAGGCAGTCCCGCAACCAGCTCGCCGTCGCGTGGGCAACGGACTCTCGGCAACCTGTGCCGGAGTGGGAATCGGCAGGGGAACCACGAGAGTTGACGCCGGCCCCGTCGGCGGAGGCACAAGCGCGCGACTGGGGTCGGCGCATCGCGGCGGCGGCGGACACCCGTCGTCGATTCCTCGCCGACACGGCGGAGCGCGCTCGCAGGCTCGGGATCGACGATGCGGAAACCCTGCGCCCCCGCGAATTGGCCGAGGCCGTCGACCTGCTCGCGACAGGCTACGACAAGCGAGCCGCCGCACTGCGCGAACTGCCGCCCTCGTCGCGCGAACGGACACAAGCGCAGGCCGACGCGTTCGACATCGAGAACGGCGCGGGCGACCTCGAGACCCGGGTGGTGTTGGACGACTTCGCCCGGACCGTGGAGCAGAGCCTGCGCATCGAGTCCGCGACAGTCCTTGCGGCAGAGGTGCTTCGGCGCGACATCATCGACAGGGGCGGCAGGCTGTTGGCGCCGGGAGTGGGTGTCCTCGAGGCGCCCGGCACGCCACCGCAGCTGCTCGTGGCAGGGCCGGTGTCGCGGTTGGAGCAGTTGCTCGCGGGCGTGGATTCCGACCTGTTCGACGATCTGATCCGGCGCGGAGCCGAGCTTCGCGGGCGCCATGTAGTGGTCGACGAACACGGCCGGGTATTCGTCCACGAGATGACGCCCGCCGCGGCGGCCGCGGACCCGCAGGCCGGAGACGAGGACATCGAGCCGATCGCGTCGGTGGAACCCGCTCCCGTCGTCCAGGACGACGCCTCTTGGCCCGCCGCGCACGAGGCGATCACGAACCTGCTCGAGGAATGGCGGGTGGACGGCCGCACCGGCGAACGGCCCACCGACCATGTCGCCTTCCTTCCCGACCCGGCCGGTGGTGGTCTCCTGGTCGTTGCGGCGCCGCCGGGTCGGCACCGCCGCGCTATGGTCGAATTGGCCCTTGCGAGTAGGCAATTCGAGGGAGCGAACTGGCGCCCGGAATACGATTGCCGGTATCTGGCGGTGGAACCCGGAACCGCGGGCCCGGTCGCGACCGAGATCTCCGCCGTCGCGGCGGAGGGCGCTCATCGTGCCGCGTCGCCTGCCGAGACGGAAGGCATTCTGCTCGACGAGTACCTGCGATATCGCCGACTCGGTCTGGTGGACACCGGGTTCGGCGACTGGCTGGCCCAGCTCGGCGACCGCTGCTACAAAGGTGGGCTCGCGCGCGACGGCACAGTGCAGGCCTTCGCCGTCGCGGCGGCGCGCGAGCAGCCGACGGTGGACAAGGATCTGCCTCACCCGACGGGAGTGCTGATCCGCGTCGCCACACGACAATTCGCACTGCCGGACCTGATCGGCCCGCGGGCCGGGCCCGTCGTCGGCATCGCCACCTTGGTCGGCACCGTCGACATCGGTGGCGTGACAGCGGAAGTCGAGTTGTACGACGACGACGGAGTCTGGCGGGTGGCCCCGCCGCGCGGGGACGGGCACCCCGGCGACGTGCTGAACCGATGGTTCGAGGGGAGATCGGACGCCGATCCGGATCGGCTCTTGGACCGCCTCGCTCATGTGCTGAACGACGGTGCCGCGGCCCTGGCGGCTATGGAACCCGCGGTGGACGAATCCAGCGGCGGAGTGTCCCGAATATGGCGGATGCACGGTTTGGTCAACGGTTACCCCGTAGACATCGGCCTCGCGGCTGAGAAGAACCGCTGGCGGTCGACGGTGGAATCCGGGCTGGCCCTCGAGGGAATACTGAACCTCAGCGGCATCAACGGGTCGCTATCCGATACGGCGCGGGACGTCACCGAGGCAATGGTGCGGGTCGCCGTCTGGGAGATCGAACGCCGAAGACAGAGGCCGTCGGAGGTCACGCTGTCACCGGACCGGATGCGTGAATATCGTGAGCTTGTCGGGCAAGCCGATGCCGCCGTCGAACAATTGCGCAACTGTGCGCAGGAGCGGGATGCGCTGGCGCGTCGGCTGGGGGTGACTCTGCCGGACGCGTCGGATATAGCCGCCGATCCTGCCGTTCGCCCGGCGGTGACAGCAGCGCTGCGCGG
Organism: Nocardia wallacei; assembly: GCF_029868745.1. Taxonomy (GTDB): domain Bacteria; phylum Actinomycetota; class Actinomycetes; order Mycobacteriales; family Mycobacteriaceae; genus Nocardia; species Nocardia wallacei_B. The sequence continues at coordinate 4,919 of NZ_JARWOP010000055.1, forward strand.
CGCGGTGCTGCGTGACCGTGCCGCGCTGGCCGCCGCCGTCGGCGTCGATCCACTGGAGTTGCCGTCGGTTTCGATGTCCGACGTCGAGCACCGCTCGTGGCTCACCCGGATCGAGGCGCGCGAGGCCGACATCGACACGCTGGCAGCACTTCTCGCTCGGCAACAACAGCTGGCAACCGCGGCGTCTCGCGCCAGGGCGGCCCGCGATGCCGCGATCACGGCGCCTGTCGTCGCCGCGGAACTCGAAGGGCTTTCTGGGAGTAGGCAACTCGGGCCCGGCATCGTATTCCATCCGCACATGTCCGGGCGTAGCGGTGCTCTCGTGGTAGTCGCGCCGCCCGGTGGGCACGCGGCGGCGTTGACAGCGCTGACTCTGGAGCATCGCGAATTCGCGGACGCCATATACAACTGGGGTCTGCTGATCAACTATCTGCAGGTAGCTGTGGAGCCCGACGGGCGGATCGCGATCGAAGAGATCGAGGAGGGTTCCGTGGGTGCCCCACGCGGTCGGTGGCAAGAAGCGGATGTTCATCTGCTCCATCAGTACTCGGTTTTCCGGGAAGCGGGAGTGACCACGCTCGGATTCGGTGAGTGGACGCGCCAACTCGGTAAGGACGCGTTCAACGACCCGATGCGGCTCGCGGACATCCGCAAGCATGTCGGCAGGGCGGGGGCGAAGAAGTTGACCGGCGGGCCCCACGCGCTCATCCCACCGATCGAACTCGTCGAAGTGGGTCATCGAATGGTGCGAGCCGATCCCACCCTCGACCGCCGGCATCCGGCCCACGTCCTGCACCGGCTGAAAACTCGCCGGGCGGCACCCCTCCCGCTCGGCGAGCGCCGATCCGGGCAGTTGTCTCCGCGCACGGACCCGTCCTCGTCCGCGCAACGCGAGGCGCACTCCATCTCGTTCGATGTCATGTCGGCTCGCGTGGTGCTCGAGCGCCGTGATCGCATGTGGTACTTGGCCACAGGCACCGGCAACGCGATCAGCGACATACTGGCCGTGCACTTCGCGGACCTGAGCGCGAAAACACCGCGCGGACTGATCAAGCGGATCGAAACTCTGCTTCGCACACCACCGCGGGTCGGCGACAACGGAACTCACGCACTCCCGAAAACAGGTCTGCTGACCGCTTTCGATTCCGCCGGGCGGGGCCCGGGAAGCCCCACGATCCTCGTTCCCCGGGATCGCGCCGTCGAGGTCGGGCAGTGGGGAGTCGCGGGCACGGACGCGGCCCGATGGGCCGGAGCCGACTGGCATCGTGGTGGTTATTCGGACGCCGCGGAGATTATCGCGCACGTGCGCCGCTCCCGCGGCACCGTGGTGGGCGTTGTCGATCTCGACGATGCGGCGTCCGCTTTCACCGTGCGGATGGATGGCGATGTCGTCACCGTCGAGGAGCAGGTGATCCGCATCGGCAAACGTGGCGTGCCCGCCACCGACGTACGCACTGTGCGCGGGGACGAGGCGGTGGATGCCTGGGCCGACCATCTGACCGACATATCGGGACCCGAGGCGACGTTCCACGGACTGGCGTGGAACTCCGACGGAACTCCCGAGCGCCCGCTACCGCCGGACCGGAGGCCGAGCGGAGTACCCGGCCGGGACATCCCGCTGCGGCTCATCGGCGCACATCGACTCGGCCGCAACACTTTTCATTCCGGCACCCGCGCGGAACCCGCCACCGACGGCCCTTCGGGACCGATCGGTGCCAGACCGCCGGAAGACGCGCCCGACGGCACGCAGGACTTCTGGACAGCTGCGTTCGACGGTCTGACCACCAACATCGACATGTTCAACGACTTGCTCCGGCAGAACCCGGAACTGTCGCCCGAGGAGGCCGCCGCCCGTACGTTCACCGGGCGCATGGCGTCTCGCCGCGGATTCACGCACGTCCGAATAGACCACCTCGACGGTGTCCGGGGTGAATACCACAGCGTCGTCGTGACGTTCACTGCCCCCGGAAAGGCAAAGGGCTCGGGACTTCCCCACCATGGTTCGATCGCCGCGGTCATCCACGGAGACGAGAGTCCTGGTGTCGATACGGAACTTCCGCCCCCTGGATACGTGGCAGCTGTGATCGCGGGCGACGGGCGAGATCACCGGTCGGAGTCGAACGACAACGAGGCGCCCGATAGGCCTATCGGGAGTCGGCCGCCGGAAGAACCCGACTCCGATCGCGATCGGTCGCACCGGGCTGCCGACGAATCGAGCGAGCACCTCGCTCAGGTGCGGGGCAGGGCGGTGGTGGACCTCGAACGTCGCTCCGGCAACAACGCCTCCGCGGGGAGTGGTTCGGACGCCGAGGACGAAGCCGCCATCCGGAGCCGTCTGCTCGATCGCATCGATCGCATCGACAGGTTCCTGGCCGGTCTCCACGCCGCGCGAGTCGAGCAGCGGCGATCGGCCGCGATGCTCACCGAGGCCGTCGACCGGTGTCCGGACCTCGATGACGCCGCCGTGCCACTCGACTCGGAGGCACTTCGACGGGTCGTCCACCTGCGTGACACCGCCCGGACCGCGCTCGAGGAGCTGCTGGCACAGGAGGGGCGGATCGAACGGGCCGAGGATCTGAGATTCCCGACCACGCTGCACAGCGCGGCGCTCACCGATGCCGCCCGGCGACTGTGGCGCCTCGATGACGTTGTCCGGGCTGCCCACGAGTTCGGCTACCACGCAAGACGTCTCGCGGAGTTGACCGAGCACGCCCGGAGCATCGAGCGCGCTGCCCGGGAGGTGAACGGATCGAGGGCAGGGGAGGAGTCACAGGCCCTCGAAGGGCAGTTGGACAGCATGCTGAGTGGAATGATGCGGTGGTTCGACTTCGATACCGCACTGCGCAGCGAAAGCCTCATCGAACTCCGTAAGAGCGCGGACGAGTGGTCTCGACACCTGGGCAGCGACCTGTTCGCTGCGTTGGGTGGGGCGGGCGACGAAGTAAAACAGTTGCTACAACAGGGGTCTCCGGTCTGGCGCCGGTGGAACGCCGAATTCGCCGAGTACCGCAGTGAACTCGGGCGGCTTCTCGACATTCCGGCCGAGCGCTTGGCGCCGTTCGACAGGCTGGAGATGACTTTGGAAGACCTGGCGAAGCGATTCGCGCGGACAGGGATGCCCGAGGCGGTGCAGACGCTTTTTCCGGAGCTTCGCCGCATGGCCGAGGTGATGGGTCTCGTGCACGAGATTCACCGATTGGACGATCGGGCCCGCCGCATCGACGCGTTGGATGCGGCATTTCGTGATCTCGCCGCCTGGCGGGAGCGAGCCCCGCCGACCGGAGATTCGATCGCCGCTCTCGATCGCGTGTATCACCGGCTGGCCGATCTGGCACAGCGGCTCGACACATCCGCTCGGCAGTTCATCGAGGCGACAATCGCGCTGCCGGACGCCTATTCGCTGGCGAAGAAGCATGGTTATCTACTATGGCGGCTCCGTTCGGACCCGGCGGAGCGGGAGCGGCTGCGGAATGCGATGAGGCGCGCCCGGAATGGGCTGCTCGGCGTGACCGACTGGACGGACCTTCCCGCCGAAGAACGCGAACAGCTGATGCGGCGTGCCGTCGAAGGACCCCGCGCGGAAGGCCGGGTGTGGGTGCCCGCGGAGCCCGAGATATCCGACGTGATGGCCGCGCCGACGCGCGAATTCGCGGAACTCCGCCAACTGTCCGAGTACGCGGAACTGGCCGACCGGGAACGGGAACTCGAGGCCGAAATGGACAGCCTTCTGAGGGATGCCGTCCGAGAGCCCGTGATCGCCCGGTCCAGTTTCGACGGCGCGCAAGATTGGAGTGGTTACCCGGGCACACGGGACGAGGAAAGAATTGCGCTGCTGGGCCGCAACCTGGCCGGCCTCCGATTCATGGCCGTCGACTCGTGTGCGAGTACGACCAAGAGAATCGGGCTCATCGGGCCGCTCTACGGCGTAGATTCGGTCTGGCAGGCCCGCCCCGGCTCGCCCGGCGAAGCCCGGCTACTCGCGGAAATCGACCGGCTACGCAACAAACTCGCCGACCTGTGGGATATCGAACCGGCCTCGGTGACAGGCGAGGAAGCGGCGCGGAGAGAAGCGGCCGCGCCGGGACCCCTCGCCGAGGCCGATGACATAGTCGCCCTCCAGACATTCGAGTTGCTGCTTACCAACGTGCGCCGATTCCATCGGTATGACGCCTGGGCTCGCGCGATCGATGCGGTGGACAACGCCCTGACCGACCTCCGCTGGCGTGAGGCCATCGCCGAGGCACAGGTCGAGGGTCTGCGCCGAGCACACCTCGACCGGTATCCGCAAGATGAGGCGGCGCTCCGGCCCGGACCCGATGCGACGGCGCGCGTGCGTGCCGCCCTGCCCGGTGCCACGGAGGATCGACGGCGGAACCTTCAGGAACTGGCCGCCGTGATGACGGCCCACGACGAGACGGCCGCGCGGCTGCGCGAATTGGCCGACCGATGCCGTGCGCTCGACGCGCTCGCGGACGCGCGGGCGGCGCAGCCCCCGGCGCAACAGGGGGCGACGGATACCCGGCTCGACGTGCTGTTGGGATCGGTGGCGGCCGAGATCTCCGTTCGGTCGGCGGAGGCGGTCCCGGACAGCGGGCCGGACCGTCCGATCGGTACCCGGCCGCCTGAGGAGAGCGAGGAGACGTCCGAGGGCGTGACCCATCCCCTTCCGCATCCGGACAACTACGAGCGGGCAGTCGAATGGGTCGGCGCACTGTGTCATGCGCTGTCGCTGGAGCCCGATCGGATCGATGACATTCTCGGCGCCCCGTGGGGCGCCCGGCTCCGAAACGGCGTCGCCGCAGGGGATTACCCGGGTGTCCCGGACCTGACCCTCGACCAGATGCGCGCGGTGCTGCGGGGTGTCGGTGCGGCACGGCGCATGTACTCCGCCGTCGCCCGGCGCTATTTTCCCGACCTCGAGATTGCTCCCCATGCGGTCGGCCTGAGCCTGCGGCGGATTCGGGCCGGGACGACCATCGAGCGGTTCGCAGCGGTGGCCGGTGTGCAGCCGGCGACGGTCAGCGCCCGCGAGGCGAGTGTTCACCTGCCACCTGTGCGGCGGGCCTGGGAGGCGCATCTGCGAGCACTGGCCGTCGGTACTTCCCCCGCCCCGGGGGCGGACGCGTCCATCGGTGCGTGCCTCGCCGCGTTCCGGTCGGATGCCGGTCTGACGCAAGAACAGATCGCTCGGAAAATGAGCACGTCGCGGGCGGCGATAGCAACGATCGAGAACTCGGAGTCCGAACTGTCGAACGGCACGGTGGAGGCCTACCTGCTTGCTTTGGTCCCGAGTATTCCGCGCTACCCCGAGGGGCACTTCTACACCGGCAGCTATCTCAGAATGCTGCGAGAAGCGGCCGGTGCCACTTTGTCGCAAGCTGCGGCCGGGACCGGCATGACAAACGTCATGGTGCGAAATCGTGAACTGGGAAATGTGACGCCGTCGCCGGAGATGGTCCGGTTCTATCTGGACGAGTACAGCGACGGCGAGGTGAGCGTGGACGAGGTCGTCGAGTCTTTCCCTGATATCGAGTCGAGTTCGATCCGAGAGAGGAAGAGTGCGCCACGCACGTCCTTCGTCTTTCCGGAAATTCGAGGCACCCGTTCGCTGCGCGAGTACATGTGGGCCTTCGAGCGCGCGAACGGTACCACCCGGAGGGAAACGGACAGAATATTCGGATTCGAACGTACCGGCGTAGATTATTCACAGCCGGTTGCCGAGCTGACCGCGCTCCGAGTATTCGACCGGGTACTGAACCAGGTTGCTCCATGGAACGATATCGCCGAAGCGTGGGGATACACGTATCGGATGAATCCGGCCGGAGAGGAACCGCCCGATCCCGCCGAGTTCGAGTCGCGGGGGGGGGGGGCCGGGGGGGGAGGCCCCCGCCACCAAAGAAAAAAATAAAAATGGGGGTGTGGGGGAAAGCCCGGCCGGGGCCTGCCCGGGCGGGACATCGTCGGTGCGCACTGCGCCTGCCGGATCGGCAGGGTCGGCGGCCGGGGCGCCCCCCCCCGCGGCGTCGCGCCCCCGACTGCCAGCGTGGCCCGGGGGGGGGGGAGTTTGATAAGTAGGCG
>NZ_JARWOP010000056.1 GCF_029868745.1 Nocardia wallacei
TTTCAATCAGCGGCCGAGGCGTCCAGAACGACGGGGCGGCCACTCCTCGCAAACCACCCAACGGCAAGAACCGATCAGCCACACCCCGCCGCCCTGGGCATCCAGAGCACCTTGCCCTGGACACCTACAACCTTATGGAGGCACCGATGACCACCGAGCCACACCCGTCCGTCACTCCCGTGCCTCTGATGGAAATCACCTCGGGCGTCTACGCATTCAAGGCATTGGCACTCGCCGACGAACTCGGGCTGTTCACGTGGCTGTCCGGCCGGACCGCCACGATCGACGAATTCGCCGCGTGGCAGGGTATCGCGTCCCGCCCCGCGGAGCTGCTGCTCACCGCCTGCGCCGGCATCGGCTTGCTGGAACGCGATCACAGCGGTCACTACAGCAATACGGTGCTGGCCGAGGAGTACTTGGTCGAGGGCCGCCCGCATTACTTCGGTGGCTGGATCAAGGTGGTCGACCGCCACGAATATCCCGCCTACGAACATCTCGCGACCTCGCTGCGTGGTAATCACCCGACCAGCTGGGATGTCGAGAAACAGGAATCGCTGTTCGCGCCGGACGATCCGGTCATGGTGCAGACATTCTGGGACGGGATGTATTCGCTGTCGCGCTACACCGCGACGCTGTTGGCCGACACCGTCGACTTCACATCGATCACCAGGATGCTCGACGTCGGCGGCGGTGGCGCGGCCTTCGATATCGCACTCTGCCAGCGCTTTCCGGCACTGCGCGCCACCGTGTTCGACCTGCCGTTCGTCTGCGAACTCACCGAGGCCCCGGTCGTCGCGGCGGGACTCGGCGACCGCATCGACATCGTCTCCGGGGACTTCTTCGCCGACCCGCTTCCGGCGGGTCACGATGCCGTGCTGCTGTCGAATATTCTTCACGACTGGGGTGAAACCGAAATAGGCGACATTCTGTGCGCGTGCGCCAAAGCCCTTCCTGCTCAGGGATATCTGCTGATCTGTGAATCATTCGTCGCCGATGACAAGACCGGGCCGCCCTTGGCGGCGTTGATGAGTCTGAACATGCTCATCGAAACCTGGGGACGCAACTACACCGTGGCCGAATACACCGGCTGGCTGGACGCCGCCGGATTCGACACCGTCGACACGCACGCGTTCAACGGACTCGGCGCCAACGGTGTTCTCGTCGCCCGCAAACGCTGACCCCGACCACTCGGCGAAGGAGACCTGTGTACCCGCCCTACCCGCCCGAACCGTGGCGCATCAAGATGGTCGAGCCGATCCGGCTGCCTACCCCGGAGGAACGCCGGACAGCACTGCGCGCCGCCGGATACAACACCTCCCTGCTGCGTTCCGCCGATGTCTTCATCGATCTCTACACCGACTCCGGCACCAACGCGATGTCCGATCGTCAATGGTCGGACATGATGATCGGCGACGAAGCCTACGCCGGCTCCCGCAGCTTCTACCGGCTCGAGCAGGCGGTGCAGCACTACTACGGCTATGACCATGTGATACCGACTCATCAAGGACGCGGCGCCGAGAACATCCTCTCGCGCATCCTGGTGCGACCCGGCAGTCACATTCCGGGCAACATGTACTTCACCACCACCCGCACACACCAGGAACTCAACGGCGGCACATTCCACGACATCATCGTCGACGAGGCTCACGACCCCGCCGACGAGCACCCGTTCAAGGGCAACGTCGATCTCGCGAAACTGGACCGGCTGATCAGAACCGTCGGCGCCGAGAACATTCCCTACGTCTCGCTCGCCGCCACCGTCAACATGGCCGGCGGTCAGCCGATCAGCCTCGCGAACCTGGCCGAGACGCGCGAACTCACTGCGGCACACGACATCCCGATCATCCTCGATGCCGCCCGCGCCGTGGAGAACGCCTGGTTCATCCAGCAGCGAGAACCAGGCCGCGCCGACCAGAGCATCGCCCACATCCTCGCCGAGATCTGCCGCCTGACCGACGGCGCCTGCATGTCGGCCAAAAAGGACAGCTACGCGAATATCGGCGGCTGGCTGGCCGTGCGCGACCCGGATCTCGCCGAGCAGGCACGCAACCTCGTGGTCATCTACGAAGGCCTGCACACCTACGGCGGAATGGCCGGCCGCGACATGGAAGCCGTCGCCCGCGGCATCGAGGAATCGGTTGAGCACGACAATATCCGGGCCCGCGTCGAACAGGTCGGCTACCTCGGTGATCGACTCATCGCCGCCGGTGTTCCCGTCATGCGGCCCATCGGCGGACACGCGGTCTGCGTCGACGCCGCCGCTACCCTCGAACACCTCCCGCGCTCCCGGTTTCCCGCTCAAACCCTCGCCGCCGCAATCTATCTCGACTCCGCGACCCGAGCCGCCGAGCGCGGGACGGTCTCCGCCGGACGCGACCCGGCCTCCGGCGAACACCGCTACCCGAAACTGGAACTCGTACGACTGACGATTCCGCGCCGTGTCTACACCCGCAGCCACCTCGACTTCGTCGCCGACAGCATCATCAACGTGCACAACGACCGTGCCGCCATCACCACCGGCCTGACCTTCACCCATGAGCCCTCGGTGCTGAGGTTCTTCCAGGGAAGATTCGCTCCGGCGGACAGCACGGTCACCCGGTCCGGGGCATAGAGCCGGCAGGTCGCTGGATTACCTCGATACTTTCGGGCTATTACCCGTACGTGCACGCTTGTGGACTCACTACTGCGGGCTGTCGAGGACCCGTTTGCGTCGCCTGCACCCGACCTCAGCGTCGAGTTCCTTCTCTGCCGGCGGCCGCGTGGAGAACAGGTGCGATGCGTAACGCCCTGTACAGCAAGGACATCGGCGCTGTGCTGCGGGCATGGCGACATCACGAGGCGCACGGGCCCCGGCCGATTCCACAGACGGCCCTCGCCGATGCGCTCGATGTCACACAGGGCCAGCTCAGCCGAATCGAGAACGGCCGCAACCGGGTTCGTGATCTGGACAAACTCATCCACTATGCGCGCGTGCTCGGGGTGCCCGCCGAATTGCTGTGGTTCGAACTGGACGACACCGGCGGACCGGCGGCGCCGACCGCGGAAAGACTTCGACTGCCGAACGGCGCAGTCGTCACGACCACCGCCCGCGCGCCCGAACCGGTCCTTGCCGGTTCGCTCCTGACCACTCTCGACGAATACGTGCGTACCGACAGGCTGGCCGGTTCGTACGCTGTGCTCCCGGTCGTGACTCAGCAGGCGAGGTTCGTCGAACACCTCGAGGAGACGAGCAGTGCGAGCGCTCGGGCCGAATTGCGCATGGTGCGGGCCAGAATTGCCGAATTCCTCAGCTGGTTGTATCAGGATTCCGCAAACCTCTCCGCCGCGGCGGAATGGGCCACTCGTGCCGTGGAACTAGCCCGTGCGACCCGGGACGGCCGGCTGCTGTCCTACGTTCGCTTGCGGCAGAGCAGCGTCGCCTCCGACGCGGGGGACGCGCCTGCGGCGCTCGAACTGACTCGGACGGCACTGCGCGCGCCGACGGATCTGACGCACCGGCACCGGGCGATGGCACAGTGTCAGCTCGCCCGCGGTCATGCCCGTCTCGGCGATGCCGACAGCTGCCGGCGTGCCCTCGACCGGGCAGCTCGGCTCGCCGGGCATCCGGCCGAGGCCACCGACCTCGCGCGACACTGCACACCCGACAACGTTGCCCTGGAAGCGGCGGACTGCCTGATCGAAATACGCCGCCCCGAACAGGCGATCGACGTGCTGGAACCGCGATTGCCACGCTGGCATCCGGAAAACCGCCGCGACCTCGGCCGTGGACTGACTCTTCTCGCTACCGCTCTGGCCGCTACCGGCGAGCCCGACAGGGCAGTGGAGGTCGCGGGACACGCCCTCGTGATCGCCGCCGAAACGCACTCCACGAGAACCGAAATCCAGCTCTACCGGCTGATCCGGCAACTACAGTCGACCGGAGCGCACGACCACGCGGCGAAACTGCGAATCACGCTGCACAGCGCCCTGTGAGCTGTCACGTGAAGGTTCGTCTCGGTGGGCCCGGACGGTCGTCGTCGGCCGCCAGGATGGCCGTGATCTCGATGCCGTGAGTGCGCAGCTGCCGTACCTTGTCGGGGTTTCCGGTCAGCAACTCGATGCGCGGCATGCCGAGCGCGTAGAGCATCTGCGCCGCCACGCCGTAGTCTCGCTCGTCCGCGCCCCGTCCGAGCAGCTTGTTCGCTTCGTAGGTGTCGTAGCCATCGTCCTGCAGCACATAAGCGTCGAGCTTGTTGTAAAGACCGATGCCGCGGCCTTCTTGACGCAGGTACAGCACGGCACCGCCACGCTCGGCGATGGCAACCAAGGCGTACTGCAACTGTGGTCCGCATCGGCAGCGATCGCATCCGAACACGTCACCGGTCAAACATTCGCTGTGCACCCGGACCAGCGGCGGATGAGCCGCTGACTCGGGCGCATCGGCCACCACGATGGCCAGGTGCTCGCGCCCGTCGAGGAGACGGTCGAAGGTCACGAGTTCAGCCGCGGACCGAGTGCCACGAAGGACCACAGCCACCCGCGCACGGATCGCCGCGGGCGGAACCCGGGCACCGGAAGCCCCCACCGAAGACACCGGCCCCGGAGTCACTTCGACCGTGTTCCGAATCTCGTCACAAGATCAACATACGCTAGCAATCGAACAGTTATCCTCCGCCGCAGCATGTAGCAGCCGATGTCAGAGGATGCCGATCGATGACATGGCGGCGAGTTCCGCCGCGCGCACGATGGCTGTCGGGTGGTAGAGGTCTTTGTCGATCCACAGCGCGGGCTGTGGTTTCGGGGACCGTAGCGCCGCGAGAGACTGGGGCGAGGGACAGTCGTGCGCGAGGTGTGTCGTGAGGATCGCGTAGGCGGCTTCTTCTCGTGTTGTCGGGGACTGCTGTGCGGCCCACCGTGCGGCCCGGGTGACTGCGGCCTGGTCCGTCGTGTAGACAGCCAGGGCGCGGGCCACGCAGAACGTGGCGTAGAACGGCGATACGTGCCAGCGATCGTGCCAACTGCCATCGCCTTTCTGCCGGTCCAGCAGCCAGGCGCGGATCTTTCCGACAGTCGCGTCGTCACCGTGAATGCCGAACGCCTCGAGCGCGTGCGCGTTGGTAGTGACCGACATTCCGTCTTCGCCGGGCCAGGTGCAGTAGTGGGTGTCGAGTTCGAATCTGCGCAGGACGTCGGGATTGCGCGGGTGCCCGAGCAAGGCGAGGGTGTGCAGTGTGCAGGCCGTGGTGTCGGCATCGGGCGGTAATCCGTCGGCGGTCGGCGCCCCGTCGGGTCCGAGAGCCGCGGTGAGCGGCTCGATGAGCGTGGTCGAGAACGGCACGTCGACGCTGCTTTGGGTAAGCCAACCGAGTACCCAGGCGCGTTCGAATGTGGTGATGGGGAGACAACAGGGGACCGGCCCGTGGTACCGGCGTATTGCTGCGAGCAGGTAGTGCCCTGCGGGGTGGTCGCCTGCCGGAGCGCTGCCGAGCCATGCGGCCGTCGCCGCGGGTGACGCACCGATCGAGCCGTTGGACGCGGGTCGTATGTACGGGTGACCCCGTGCGGCAACCGGATCCACCTCGAGCATGTGGAGCAATTTGGTCGGCGGGGTCGATGGACTCCGCAGAGTTCGCCGGGCCTTGCTCAGGCGACGGAAGTAGTCCGCCGGCGCGGAAAGCCGTGTCGGCACTCGGTGATTGATCGATTCGACAAGGCCGGCGCAGAGGATTTCGGCTCCCGGCGTATCCGGTAGTGCGGAGATGTCGGTGTCGAGGCGATGGAGCGCACGCCACGCCGCGGCCCTTCCTCGTGCGGTGCCGTCGATCAACAGAGCGTCGATCGCGCTGAGACTGGGCACTATCCGGTACGCGCTCATACCCGGGTCTCCCCACAGGCCGTCCGGCGCCTGACTCTCGACCAGCCATCGGACGCGTTCTCGGTGGAGAGGGAGCCACGGTGCCAATGCCACGAGTCGCCCGGTTTCGTAAACCGACGGACCGGCGAGCTGCCCCCATGGTGTCGCGGCCAGATCGGCGAGTATCGAGGCGGCGCTTGTCATCGGTGCTGCCATTCCGGGTGATGGATGTCGATCTGCTGCAAGCCGATCAGAAAATCGGTGAGCCGGGTGACAATCCGACCGGCAGTGGTGTCGGCGTGCGGCTGGGCCAGGCGTTTGTGCTCAGCCAAGTGGTCGGCGATCAGGTGCTGCATTCGGGATGGTTCGGCGCCGAGGAACAACGCGTTGGTCACGGTGTGTTGCTCGTATTCTCGATCGGCGGTGGCCAGATCGTTGGTCAGCATCAAGGCGGTCTGTGCGCGGTCGAAGGATTCTCGCAGCGGGTCGACGATCTCTGGGCCGCCGGCGGCCATCCATAATGCGATCACCACCGGCCACGCGCCATACGCCGAACTGTGCAACAGATATTCGTCCAGCTCGGGTCGAACTTGCGCGTGGTCGGCCCGCCAGGCCCATTCCCATTCTCGCAGGACGGTGCGCAGTTGTTGATGCCAGAACGGCTTCCACCGCGCGTAATCGGGTAATGAACTCAGACGGCCGACGATATCGACGAGCGCACTCTCGTACGGGTCCGTGTCGTCGGCGCACCGGCCGGTAGCGGCGGCTACATCGCAGTGCTGGACCAGATTGTGTAACCGGGTCCGGTCGGAGAGCTGAGTGTCGAAGACGTCGTCGGTGACCGACAGCCACACACCCACCAGTTGCGCCGGGATCAAACGCGCCACGTCCATCGTGGCTGGTGCGGAGAATGCGATGGTCAGTGCCGTGGCCTCGATCGCGGCTCCGGTGTGAAACCCGTAGCTCGAGCACCAGCGGCCGGCCACCGTCATGAGCTGGAGTGCGCGCGCGGCCTGCACGCCGTTGAACTCGTTCCGGGCCTCGACCATGTCGTACTCCTGAATGTATGTGGCTGCGGCGCAACGTCTTCGGCAATGGAGGGGATCTCCGCCGGCTACAGGTGCCGATCCCACCACCAGGCGATGGTGGACGCGGGTGATTCGGTGCCGGTGTCGTGGGGGTGGTCGACCCAGTGACCGGTTGGCGTGGCGCCGGATACCCGGTAGCGCGGGGTGCTGAAGCCCCAATCGAGATTTCCCCGCACGACGTGCCCCAGGTCTGTCAGATATCGGCGGGTGGGCTCGGACTGGTGCGGGGCGGTCTTATCACATAGTTCCAGGAATCGGCACATGATGCGGTCGCGGAGGGCGACGGCGTCGCGCAGCGCCGCGCCGCGATGGCTGTGGCGCTGGTGCACGAGCACGTTGACGATGTTCTGGTCGGACTCGTCGTGGTGGACGTCCTTGGCGTAGGACTGGAGGTCGTTGTCCAGCGAGGCCAGCATCCGCGCCATCTCGGTGCAGGCACGCACCGCGGGGTGATCCAATTCGTCCGCCGGGATCTGCGGTCCGGTCACCAATTCGATCATGGCGGTGACGGGTTCTCCGGCGGCGCTGTTGATGCGCATGGCCAGGTAGTCGTCGAGCGACGGCATGACCGCGCGGGACTGATTACCGATCTGCCAGATCACTCCGGTCAACCAGGCCCGTTGAGCCAGCACCCAGCGCCGGTATTGCACGGGCGTGCCGACCTCGCCGAATTTGCGTGCTATGTCGGCCAGCGGGCGCATGCAGTCGCCGGGTTCGGTGATGTCCGAGCCCGGCGATTCCAGCATGCGCAGGATACGTCCGGTGAGCCGCGCGAACTCGGCGGTGCGGGTGTTCCAAGGCGCACTGTCGCAGTAGGTGTCGTCGAACGAGAATCCCCAGTAGGTCCATTCGACGGCGATCTGTAGTCGGTCGGCCGGCCCGTGCGGCACCATCCGGGCGAAGAACTCGGCGCCTCGGCTGTCGAGCACGCGGGCCGGGTGTTTGTCGAAGTGTTTCCATTTCGCAAGCCACGCATGGGCTTTCGCCTCGACGGAAGCGGCGTCCGGATGGATGGCCGACTCGATCGGGCAGTAGAAGCCGGGCAGCTCCGTGATCGGAGGTTGTTGCGCCGTCGCCATTCTGATGTCCGGCCCTGGTCAGGTACGGACCGAATTCACGTAGTCGGCGAGTTGGTCGAGGCTGTGTAGTTCGTCGGCGTCGGCCGTGGGGATGGTGATGCCGTAGGTCTTTTCGATGCGGGTCAGCAGCGTGGTCATGTCCATCGAGTCGACGCCCTGATCCTCCAGGGGGACATGCGGTTCGAGAGATTCGGTGCCGGTGTCGAATCCGGTCATGAGGTCGCTGATGTCGTGTGCGGTGATCATCGGGTGCTCCGTTCCGATCGGGTGTGTTGGATGAGGCTGGTGCCCCAGGTGAAGCCGACTCCGAAGCCGGCGAGCAGGACTGTGTCCGGCGGCCGGGTGTGGAGGCGGGGTGCGAGCATGAGGGGCAGGGAGGAGGAGACGGTGTTGCCGTAGTGGGCGATCTCGAACGGGAGCCGGTCCTCGTCGACGCCGAGTGTTTCGCGGACCACGTCGATGATGCGTTTGGATCCGGGATGGGCCAGGATCACGTCGATGTCGTGCGGGCCGAGCCCGTTGCGGTCGAGGAGTCGCTCGATGCTCCGGGGCGCCTCGCGGGCGGCGTTGAGGAATACGCCGCGGCCGTCCATGGTGAGATGTTCTGTGCCGCAGCGGAGTACGGACGTAGTGCCGGGCGCGGTGCCGAAGTCGGCGTCGACGATCCGGTAGCCGGGGGCGTCGGTGGTGAGGTAGGTCGCGGTGGCGGCGTCGGCGAACAGTAGCGCGGTGTTGCGGTCGTGCGGATCGGTGATGGTGGTGTAGGGATCGCAGGTGCACAGCAGGACGTGTTCGAACCCGTATCGGTCGGCGAGGGCGGCGGTGGCCGCGAGGCCGTGGGTGTAGCCGGCGCAGCCCTGGGACAGGTCGAAGGTCATGCACGCGCCGGGCAGCCCCAGCTTTTCGTGGACGATGGCGGAGGTGTGTGGAATCCGCTGGTCGGGATTCTGGGTGACGACGCACAGCAGTTGCGTCGCGTCGAGGTGCACGCTCGCGTGCCGCCGCAGGTCTTCGCAGGCCTCGACACACAGGTCACTGGTGCGCTGCTGCGGCTGTTTGACCGCGCGGGTGTGAATACCGATCTTGGTGTTCAGAAAGTCTTCGCCGACACCCAGAGTCGTCGCTGCGGGCAGGTTCGGCACCCGCAGGTCGGGGAGGTAGGTGCCGATGGCGGTGAGACGGATGCTGTCGGGTGCGGTCATCTGCTGAATGTCGTTTCCGTGGTGCGGGTCAGCGGGTTTCGTAGATGCGTTCGTGGCCCTCCACGGCCGCGAGCCGGAAAGCGCCGGCGGTGTGTTCGGGCACATTGTGGCGGCCTGCGTCGGCGGGGATCCGGAACTCGTGCAGGGACCGGTAGTCGTCGTAGGCGAGAGGTTTGCGGGCGGTGACCGCGTGGTCGTGGGCGGTGGCACGCAGATGGTCGCGATAGCCGGGAACGACGGTGGCGCAGAAGAACTCGGCGACACAGCCGGAGCCATAGCTGAGCATCCCGACGTGCCGGCCGCCGAGCTCGTCTCGGTGGTCGAGCAGCGAGGCCAGCGCCAGGTACAGCGACGCGGTGTAGCTGTTGCCGACCGCCCGGTTGTAATGAGTGCTGGCGGCGAGCGCGGTGTCGAGGTCGTCGTGGGAAGGCGCCTGCCCGTGCGTGCCGAGCAGGTGGCGGTGGGCCTTGTAGGCCATCGCGGTGAATGGCTGGTGGTAGCAGAAAGCGGCGAAGTCGTCGAGGTCGCGGCCGCCGTGGCGGCGGTAGTCGGCGTAGGCGTGGGCTGTGGCGTCGAGGTAGGTCGTGATGGACAGCTTGCCGTCGACGACCGGGGTGGTGCGGTGATTGGGGCGCCAGAAATCCATCACGTGGCTGGAGTGGACGCCGGTGACGGACTCGAGTTCGGCGATGCCGGGGTCGGCGGTGACCAGGATCGCCGCGGACGCGGCGCCCTGCGTGGCCTCTGCCGGAGTGCCCGTGTCGTAGCGGGCGATATCGGTGGCGATGACGAGCACTTGGTGGGCCGGGTCGCGGGCGATGAGTCCGGCGGCGAATTGCAGGCCCGCGGTGGCGGCGTAGCACGCCTGTTTGAGTTCGACGACGCGGGTGGTGTGCGGCAGCCGCAGCAGCGGATGCAGATACAGGCCGGCGGCTTTGGACTGGTCGACGCCGGTTTCGGTGGCCAGCAACACGGTTCGCAGCGCGCTGGTGCCGTGGCGTTCGAGGACGGGCGCCGCCGCCGCGGCGGCGAGGGTGACGATGTCTTCGTCGGGAGCGGGGACGCTCATCGCGTCCTGGCCGATCCCGCGGTGGTATTTGGCGACGTCGACACCGTGGTGCCGGGCGAGGGTGGCGTGATCGATCATGTAGTGGGTGGTGGCGATGGACAGGTCGGCGATTCCGACGCGCGGGTGGGGCATGGCCGAGTCCTCCTTCGGTGTCAGCGGTGGGTGCGTTCGAACCGGGTGTGGGCGCGCATCAGCTCACCGGGATTGGTTTGGGCCGCGAGCAGTGACAGCTCTCCGCACAGCACGGTGGCGGCGGCGAGCGCGGCGAGCCGGCGGGCGTTGGCGCCCGGCGGCCGTTCCTGGCGGCAGCCGAGGCGGGTGAGCGCCTGCTCGACATGCGGGAGATGTTTGCCGTTACCGACGGTGCCGACGATCAGATTGGGCAGCGTGCAGGAGAAATAGAGATCGCCGTCGCGGTCGTCGGCACGGGTGATGCCTTGTGAGCCCTCGACGATATTGGCCGCGTCCTGTCCGGTGGCGAGGTAGAACCCGAGCAGCATATTGGCGTAATGGGCGTTCGCGGAACGGATCCCGCCGGCGAGCAGGGTGCCGATGAGGTTCTTGCGGGTGTTCAGCGTGGCGAGCCGGGCCGCCGTGGTGTGCAATCTGCGCTCGACCACCTCACGGGGGAGCATGATCTCGGCGGCGACGTTCTTGCCGCGGCCCAGGATGCCGTTGACGGCGCTGGCCTTCTTGTCCGTGCAGTAGTTTCCCGACACCGACTCGTAGCGCAATCCCGGAACGTCGGCGAGTATCCGGGCGGCGAGCCGGTCGGCGGCCTGGGTGGTCATATTGTGGCCCGCGGCGTCGCCGGTGGTGAATTCGAAGCGCAGGAACAACAGATTCCCGGCGATCTGATGATGCAGATCGATCAGCCGCGTGTGCCGGCTGTCCGCGGCGACGAGATCGCGGAGTTCGTCGAACCGGTCCCGGACGTGACCGACGGCGGCGAGGGCGATACTCGCGTCGTCGGCTTCCACCAGGATCGAGCGGGTCATCCGGTCATCGAGAACCGTGGCGACGATGCCCTGGTCGGTGAGTCTCGAAACGGCGGCGCCGCGGTGCACGGAGGGCCACAGGGGAGTTTCGAAAGTGGCCAAGGGAATGTCGAATTCGCCGGTGACCGCATTGCCGCGGATACGGAGCGGGCCGAGCCACGCCATCGGCACGGTGGCGTGGTCGGTGGCCGGGCTGTGCGAGGTGGTCATGCGAGAACCGTCCCTTCGGCCGGTGCGCCCGGCCACGACTCGGAGCGGGTCGCGACGCGGGACCCACTGCGGTGGGCGAACTGGGTCGTGTCGATACCTGCTGCACGGCAATAGCTTTCGACGGGCCCGGTCAACAGGAGGTCGCTGTCTGTGAGGGCATCCGGTGTGGCGGCGCCGAGCACGGTCATGATCGAGACGAGGTGATCGAGCCACTCGCGGATCGTCGTGACGAGTGCATCGGTGCCGCGGTCGAGCAGGACCGTGAGGAACGCTCCCGCTACTCCGGTCGCGCGGGCGCCCAAAGCGAGTGCGCGCGCGGTGTCGAGCGGAGAGCGGATGCCGCCCGAGGCGAGCAGCGTTACGCCGTCGACGCCGGTGGCCTCGAGCAGGCAGCAGGGCGTGGACTGTCCCCAGCCTTCGAGGCAGGAGAATCCGAGGTCGGCACGCCGCCGATTCTCGATGCGCGCGAAGTCGGTTCCGCCACGTCCGCCGACATCGGCGACGGTGACCCCGAGATCGGCCAGCAGCGCCACTGTCGCTCGACTGAGGCCGAATCCGACCTCCTTCACGATCACCGGAACGTCCACGGCCGCGGCGATGGCCTCGATCCGCCCTGCCCAATGGGCGAAGTCGCGGTCGCCCTCGGGCATGACGATTTCCTGGACGGCGTTGAGGTGGATCTGCAGCGCGTTCGCCTCGAGGAGATCGATTGCGCGGCGAGCCTGCTCGGGCGTGGTGTCGGCGTTGAGGTTCGCGAGCACGACGCCGCGCGGATTCTCTGTGCGCAGCACCCGATAAGTCTCGGCAAGCGCCGGATCGCGCAGGTAGGCGCTCATCGAACCCGCCGCGATCGGCAGTCCGGTCTCGGCGGCGGCAACGGCCAGTTCGCGGTTGATCGCGCCGGTGCGGTCGCTTCCGCCGGTCATCGCGTTGATGTATAACGGTGCGGGCCAACGGCAATCGGCGACCTCGACCGTCGGATCGACGTCGATGCGATCGATGCCGGCCAGCGCGTGGTGTACGAAGCGCACAGCGTCGAAGTCGTTGGCCTCGGCAGGTTGCCGGTGCTGGTCGACCGCCAGCCGCACATGGTCGTCCTTGCGATCGCCGATCGAGTCCGGGCGGGTCGTCATTCATGCCTCCTTTCACGGGAATCCGTGCCGTCACGCCGGCGCCGAGCCCGCTGGGCGGCTACACGGGAATGGGAGCGTGATCTCAGCTTCGGGCTCTCGATAGCCGAACAGAAGACACCGGTGCGCATGCGCCGCATGTGTTGTGCGCATACCGGACGGATCGCCGGCGAGTGACCGGTGGTGACATGGTTACTCGGCGGCATTGCTGTCGCCGAGGTATACCTGCAGCGGGAGATGGCGAATTCCGGCGGCGGACCAGCGGCGGATCAGTGCGGCGGCCTGCTCGGGACGGTCACGGTCGACGACGGCGATACCGCAGTCGCCGCCACCGGCGCCGGAGGACTTGGCCGCAATGCCGACGATATCGGCTGCGGTACAGAGCGCGTCGAGTTCGGGCGTGCGGATTCCCAGACCTGCGACGGCGTCGAGGTCCTCGAGAAGTGTTCGGGCCCGGCGTATCTCACGCTGGACGCCGAGGACATCGTCGGCGCCCACGGCGGTGATGAGACGTTCGACGCAGGCCGTGGTCCCGGCGAGAAATGTCGGGTGTGCTCGGATACTCCGGTGGTTGCCGCCGGTGCGTCCGGTCAGAGTCGAGGTCGAGGCTGGTTGCCCGGTCCACCCCGCCAGCAGGCGGGTGCGGTGCGGCGCCGGTAGCGGGCGGACCGACAAACCAGGCCAATCGGCGCGCAGCGCCCCGGTGACGGTGCCGGCCAGTTCCTGGATTCGGGCACGGTCGGGGCTGTGGTAGGCGATCCACCCACCCCATGTGGCGGCCGCGATGTCGCCGCCGGACGCTCTCGCGTCGATCGCGAGGGTGGCCAGCATGGCCAGCCGATAACGGTCGAAAGGGGTGAGTGGGAGGCGATAGAAGGCGGAAAGGGCGGCGACCATGGCGACGGTGATCGCGGCGCTGGAGCCCAACCCGAGTTTGCGGCCGGAGCCGTCGGTCAGGTCGGCACCGGTGGCGGTGGCGGTGAAAGGCTGTGGCCGCCCGCCTGATTCGAGTACGAGCTGTTCCACGACGTTCGCGGCCGACAGTATGTACTCGAAGTTCTCGTCGCTGTGTCCGGGTGCCGGGACCAAGCGACCTCCGTCGCGCAGACATCGGATTCGCGTCCCGCCACCGAGATCCGAGACGAGTATCGTTTCTCCGCAATGGGTTTCGGCTATTGTGACGGTGGCGCAGCGGTCGACAGCGACGACGACGGCCGGATGTCCCGGCTGCAGGACGGCGTACTCGCCGGCGAGGAACAGCTTGCCGGGTGCGCGGCGGCGGATCATCGTTGGTCGCCACCGGTCACCGTGACACCGGGGCCTGGGTGTGCGATGCGGATCGCCATCGTGTCGTCGAGTTCGCGCAGTGCTACGACCACGCGTGCCGCGTCGTGGCGAGCGCACAGAACGGCGACGTTGGGACCGGCGTCGATGGTGGCGTAGGCCGAGATGCCGTCGGCCCGCAGTCTTTCGATACGGTCGAGGATACGCAGCGACCGAGGTGCGAGGTACCGTATCGCCGGCCTGGCCGCGAGCAGCACCGCATGCATTCCCAGTGCGTTGTGTTCGGCGATCTGCCCGGCGCGCTCCAGGTCTCCGGCGGCGAGCGCGGCATGGACCTGTTCGAGGTCGGTGCGGCTCGCGGTGGCCCACGGGAGGTAGAACGGCGAGGTCGCGACCGAATGCCGCATGGCCGTCCGGCTCGGCAACGCCTTGGGCTCGGCGTCGACGATCGCGACGACCAGCGCGACATCCAGTGCGCATTCGATCGGCTCGGCATAGCAGCTCTCGTCGCCGGCGGCGCCGAAACCTGTTCCGGCATGCCAGGTGACGAAACCTCCGAAGATTGAGCGGCACGCCGATCCGGACCCGCGACGTGCGAGACGGGACAGCGCTCTCGCGTCCAGCTCCACACCGTAGGCGGCCGTCGCCGCGGCGGCGAGCGCGGCGAAGCCGCTGGCCGACGAGGCCAGCCCGGCGCCGGTCGGGACAGTGTTGTTCGTTTCCACCCGGGCCGGCTCGGACCGGCCCGCCATGTCGCGCACCAAGTCAAGGAATCGTTCGACGCGCACGCGGGTCTGTGGCGGCACGCGACGGCCGTTGAGCGTCACGGTATCCACCGCCGCTTTCGGTCGCAGCGTGACTCGGGTCGTGGTGGGGAAGATGTCGAGGGTCATCGAAAGACTGCTGGTGACCGGAAGGATCAGCGATTCGTCGCGTTTGCCCCAGTACTTCACCAACGCCATGTTGGGGTAGGCGATCGCGACCGGTCCGCTTCCCGCCCGTGCGAATTGGATTGGGCGGGAGGTGGTTTCGGAGGTACTCATCACGTCTCCTGCGTCATCGGCATCGTCCATGTCCGGTGGGCGCCCGCTGCGGTGAGCGCCTCGCGGACGGCCGCGGTGCGGTGCGGTTCGACCAGTGCCAGCACACAGCCCCCGAGCCCGCCGCCGGTCAGCTTCGCGCCGCACGCACCGGCTTTCAGAGCGGCAGCGATCAGCCGGTCGAGTTCTGTTGTGCTGATACCCAATTCGCGGAGCAACCGCTGGAACTCCGTCAGCCGCACTCCCAGTCCGGATGCGTCTCCGTCCGCCAGATCGGCGGCGGCGCCCTCGGCGAGTTCGGCCGCCCTGGTCAGCAACCGCCGGGCGTTCGCGTGGTCGTGTTGCAGTCTCGCGCGCACCGAATCGACGGCCTGCCGCGTGCTGCCGGATTCGCCGGTGTCGGCCACGACGAGGCCGGCGTTCACACGCGTGGGGATCGGCCGGGCTATGCCGGCGGCGAACCGGATCGGCCCTGTGGCCGTGACCGCTGCGGCGTCGACGCCACTGGGTCGGCCGTGTGTGACCTTCTCGCCGGTCTGCACCAGCCTGTAGAGCGAGCGTTCGTCCAGCGCGGCGCCGCACAGGTCGGCGACTGCGCGCACCGATGCCGCGGCGGCCGCGGCGCTGGATCCCAAACCTCGCGCGGGCGGAATGTCGCTGCGAATCCGCACCTCCCACGGCCGGCCGTGGGGATCCCAGCACCGTAGCGCTGCCGCGGTGGCGGCGGCCGCGCCGGAACCGGCCGGGATCGTGTCGACACTGCAGGTGAACCGGACTTCCAATGCGTCGTCGTGCCCCAGCCGGTGAGCGGATGGGGCAGGCGGAGGCGAGTCGGCCTCCGGCGGGCGCAGCGTGGCGTGCGCTGAGAGTCCGGACATCGGAATCGCGATGGCGGGCATGCCGTAGACGACGGTGTGCTCGCCGATCAGGACGACCTTGCCGTGTGCACGTCCTGTCCCGGTAGCACGGTCCGGGGCGGTATCGGTCAGAGTCATTGCAGCGCTACCTTTTACCCTGGCGGCCGCTTCCGGCCGGCGTGACGGTGCGGTCATTCGATGAACGAACATCGCGTGATGGAGCCGGCATCGAACGCAGTTTCAGAATCGTGCTCCGCCGAAGTAGCCGGAAGGTTTCCCCGCGCATGGAGACCATGCGCGGGCGGCATACAGGCCCCTGGCGAAGTCAGCGCAGTGCCTGGTGGAGCGCGATGCGCAATTCCGCGGCATGATCGGGCGCGTCTGCGTTGATCAATTGCCGCACAACGCGATACAGCTGTTGTTCGGCCCTGTTCGACAGCGTCTCGGCCGTGATCGCCAGGGCGTGCTCCGCGACGTCGAGCGCTTGATCGGACTGGCCCGTGCGGGCGAGCGCGACAGCGAACAGTGCCAGTCCGCGGCCCAGATCTCGGCGGTTCTCGGGTTGCCAGCGGGGTAGGCGGGGCTCGAGCGTGGCGATGGCCTTGTCGGGGTGCCCGAGGTCGACCAGGCAGGCGGCAGCCTCCATGGCGATGTATTCGGGCGTGCAGTAGCCGGCGAGTTGATCGTTCTCCCCGTCCGGTTGGGTCGCATGGTCCCAGGCCTGCTCGAGGTCGTGGGCACAGTCCACGGCGGCGCCGAGCTGAGCGTGGCCGTGGGCGAGCTGCCGCCATGCCATCGCGCGTAATCGGGGCGTCAGTCTGGCCGGTGTGCGCAAGGCGGCGTGGGCGAGTTCGATGGTGGCGTGCGGATTGCCGGAATCGGCGGCGAGATTGGACTGCCGCATCCGGATGTAGGACAGCAGCCGGTCGTCGTGGGCCTCGCGGGCTATACCGGCCGCGGTCGTCGTCCACTCGATGGCGGCGCGGAGGTTTCCCGCGTCCTGATGCAGCCACCCCAGGAACTCGGCGAATCGTGCGTGGACGGCGCGGAGTTTGGTGCGGGTCCGGCCGCGGCTGACGCGTGCCAGGTGTTCGACGAACTGCACCTGCTGGGTGACGATCGGCAACAGCGCGTGTGGCCCGGCGAGGTTGTCGGTGAGCACGTATTCGTCGAGGGTGCTCAGCAGCGAGTCGGCGAGCACCGGCTTCGCGGCGGGCGCAGCGACATCGACTGTGCCGCTGGGGAGCCGGAGTCGTTCGGTGGCGGGCGGCGGGTTCGGCGCCGGCTCGTCGATCTCGAACCAGAGTAGCTCCGCCGGCACGCCGAGGATGCGTGCGTAGCGGCTCAGCTTGTCGATGTCTCGAACCCTGCTGCGGCCGTTCTCGATTCGGCTGAGCTGGCCCTGCGTGATGTCGAGCCAGCGCGCGAGATCGGTCTGGGGGACAGGGCGCGGGCCGTGGGCGGGATGGTGCCGCCACGCACGGATGACCGCGCCGATATCCTTGCTACGCAATGCTGTTCGCACATCGGCGGTGCGCCATTCGGCGGCCGACAACTGCGGGGCCGTATCGTTCGCCCGCGCGCATGCTCCGCAGCACGGACCCGCGTTGTCACGAGCGAGCCGAGTGCCGCACCGCGTACAGGTCTGAATCCTGGCATTCCCCATCGAGACTCCAATCCGGGAGTCCAACAGACTGTCGCGCAAGGAAACTCGCGACTGTGCCGTCACGAGATCGTTCGGCGCTCGCCCGCCAGCCTCACTGCACCGCGGTGCGCACTATCGAGGTTGCAGTAGTGCGTTCGCGATGGTCGATAGCTCAAGTGTATGCGAGAACTGCACGGCGAGAACAAGTTACGTTGATAGCGAATGACCGATATGCAGGTGTTGCATAGCCGTGTCCGACGCATGCGCCGACCGCTACGATATGATAACCGTCTGGGAGCGCGTATCCGGACGACCACGAACTCGAACCCAGGGGAGTGGCGCGTTGCCTTCTTGGATCAACACCGCGACCTCTGCCGATGTGGCCGTCTGCCCGGCCCGTACTGCGATTCTCCCGATCGGGAGTTTCGAACAGCACGGACAGCATCTGCCGCTGATGACCGATACGGCGATCGCCTGTTCGATCGCGAACAGACTCTCCGCGGCCTACGACCTGTTCCTGCTCCCTCCGATCACCGTGTCCTGTTCACACGAACACGCAGGATTCGCCGGAACGGTGTCGATCAAGGCAGCCACGCTGGTCGCGGTCGTGGACGACATCATCGAATCGTTGGCCCGGTCGAGTGTCACGACCCTGGTGGTCGTCAATGGGCACGGTGGCAACCATGTGCTGTCCAATGTCGTCTGCGAGCACAACACCGATGCTCGCACGATGGCGCTGTTTCCGACGAAGGAAGACTGGAACGCCGCACGCGAATACGCGGGCATGCGGACCGACAGCCACACCGACATGCACGGCGGCGAGTTGGAAACCTCGATCTTGCTCCACACCTGTCCCGAACTCGTCGGCGACACCTACCGATCGGCCGACAACGCGACGGGTGATCGCCGGCATCTGTTCGTCACCGGCATGGCCGGCTACACCGCCAGCGGCATCATCGGCTACCCGTCGCTGGCGACTGCGGCCAAAGGACAAGCCGCACTCGACAGCCTCACCGCAGCCTTCGCCGATCAGCTCGCAGTACTCGCCGACTGCCACCGGCTGCCGGTGGGGGCCGTCGCCCGGTACCGCCGCGACGGCATCGATTCCGTGCACTCATAGGTGTGGGTAGATGCGGTGGCCATGCTGATCGTTGACGAGAAACCTCGTCGCGGACATGACCGCTATGCGTCGCAGGCGTTGCGGTGGCTATGCGGGTGCCGCATGGCAGGCATGCGCCGGACTGCGTTGTTCCGGGCGGGCCGCGAGCCGATCCTGAGAATCGATATCGCTCCGATCCGGTGCGGACCGGCCGGGTGCGGGATCGGCCTAGCCGTGCCGTCGTGGTTGGCGGGCGAAGATCAGAGCCGAGGACGGTGCAGGCGTAATGACCCGAACAGCAACGAGTTTCGATGCCCATGCTGCCGAGACGGTGCTGGGGAGCGCTCGGCGGCGGTGCGAGCCGGGACTGCGGGACGCGATCGCGGAACTGCCCGAGCCGCTCGGGCGCATGGCGACCTACCATTTCGGCTGGAGCGATCGATCCGGCAATCCGACAGGAGCGGGCTGGGGAAAGGGCTTGCGTGCCGCGTTGTCGTTCGCCGCGGCCACTGCCTGCGGAGCGGATCCGGTGGTTGCGGTGCCTGCCGCGGTCGCTGTCGAACTGATCCATAATTTCACGCTGGTTCACGATGATGTGATGGACGCGGACCGGATCCGGCGTGGCCGTGCGACGGTCTGGAGTGTGTGGGGAATGCCCGACGCCATCTGCCTCGGCGACGCATTGCATGCCGCGGCTGTTCGCGTGCTGGTCGAGACGCTGCCTGCCTCCGTGGCCGCGGACTCGGTCGCCCGGGTGGAAAGCGCTGCGGCACAGTTGTGTCAGGGGCAGTCCGAGGATTGCTCGTTCGAAACCCGCTCGATGGTTTCGGTGGACGAATACCTCGCGATGGCCGAGGGCAAGACGGCCGCCCTGCTCGGGTGCGCGTGCGCGCTCGGCGCCGCCTGCGCCGGAGCGGACGCCGCCACCGTCACCGCCCTGGACACATTCGGCCGCGAACTCGGAATTGCATTCCAGATCACCGACGACTTGCTCGGGATCTGGGGCGATCCGGGTGTCACCGGAAAACCGGCAGGAAACGATGTCATCCGGCGAAAACGCACTTTCCCCGTCGTGGCAGCGCTCGAATCGAATGATCCCGCAGCGGCCGAACTCGCTGCGCTGTACCGGTCGGGCACGCCGATCACACCGACGCGGGCGGCCCACGCCGCGGACCTGATAGTCACCGCGGGCGGTAAACAGCGAGCCCAGCAGTACGCCGACCAGAAGATCGACGCGGCCCTGGCGGTGCTCGCCGATCGCGCAGACGTCGACGACCTCATCGTGTTGGCGCATCTCGTTACCCACCGGCGCCGGTGAGCGGATACCGCGATGGAGTTCAAGAGCCTTGACGCACCTGGAGCCAAGGAATTGGCAACCGAAAATCGGAACCGAGAATGCGATATGGACAGTGCGCAGTCGAGAGGGCTCGCCGATCCGAAGTTCACGCGCAGCGAGCGGGTGCAATTCCCGGAGTTCGAAATCCGGCTGCCGTTCGAAGCCAACCCCTTCCAAGACCGAGTCGCTCCGGTCCGAAACCGACTTGCCGACCTGGGTGTCCACCTGGACGAAGCCACCGGCGCCTGCGTTGCGCGGGTCGCATCATTGATGCATCCGCGAATCGGCCGGAACGATCTGCAACTGGTCGCCGATATCTTCGGCTTCTTCTTCGCCTACGACGACCGGTTCGACGGCCCCCTCGGCTGGGACAAGGCCGCCACCGCCGAGACCGTCGAGGTCAGCAAACAGGTCTTCGCCGGCTACGTACCCGACCAGGCGTCGGACCCGTTCAACTATGCGCTGATGCACCTCTGGGAACAAATACGACAACGTGCGAGCGCCGAACTGTGGGAACGCATCGTCACCCATACGCTCGGCTGGCTGGACCACTACCGGTGGGAGACCGGGCTAAGCGGCGATAGACGCGTAGCCACGGTGACCGAGCAACGCCGAGAACGGTTCTGGGCCTCCGAGATGTCGTTCGACTGGGAGTACATCGAACTCACCGATGCCGCCTTCTTGCCGCGGCGGTTCATTCGTCACCCCACCATTCAGCAGACCCTCACCGACTGCACATTGATCGTTGCTTGGTGGAACGACATCTGCAGTCTCGCCCGAGAAAATCCCTACAGCAACGTCGTCTACGCCATTCAGCAGGACCGATCCTGTGGTCTGCAGGACGCCATCGATAGCGCCTACCGGCTGGTCCTCGATCTGTGCGACAGCGTGCTCGCTCAGCAAGCCCGTCTCCCTGCTCTACTGGGTGAGCTGCAACTCGATCCTCGTGAAACCGCCCGAGCCACCGCTTGGTGGGATAGTTTGCTGCTCAGCACCGGGGGAGCCCTGCGATGGCACGTGGAACCGGAGACCGGGCGTTACTGCCAGGATCGCCGCCAAGACCTCCCCACCCTTGTCTCGCCCTAGCGTTCCCGGGCCCCGACCGCTCGGCTCGCGACAGGTGTTCCGGATCGGGGCCGTCGGCCGCGGACAGCCGCTGTGCGCCGGTCCACGTGGCGAGCAGTTCGAGCGCTGGCCGATCGACTCGAGCAACTGGTCAAGGAGATCGAGCAGGCCGAACTCGGCACCGTCGATCTGCTGTTCAACAAGCCGTCGTAACGCGGATCCTGCAGGGGGACAGGGGGAGTCGCTATCAGACCGCACATCCCGGCGAGCGCCGCAGCACCGCTCGCCGGGATGCGTCGGTCGGCGTGAAAACGGAGCACCGCCGTCGTTGCGAGCTCGACCTCTGTGCCGGACGGCCTGGGATTTACACGCTTCTCGAACCGAAATGATATGCGCCGACAAGATACTCGGTATGCACCGCAGAAGCTTCCGCCGAGAACAGACCCTCACGATGATCCGTCGTACGCACTGACGAAGGCTCCAAGTGGCGAAGCGGGTGAAATGATGTCACATCGGACTTCGATACCCGACAGCCGGCCCGGTACGGGAGGTATCGTGCACGATATTCGGAATGAGGGTTATTACCAGCCCGAGATCGCTTGCTCGACACCGGTCGCCTTACATCCGCAATGGCCCAGAATCCGAGCGGGTACCGCACTCTGGACTACCGAATTCTTGCCTCTGGCCGGGAATTCCATGGATCGCTTCCTCGAGGATCACTACATCCCGTGGGACGCTATGGTATTCCCGACCGCTCCGGTCGACCGAGTTCTCGAATTGTCCTGTGTGACAAGCTTGTTCTTCGCCATCGACGATCTGGCTTTGGTCGAGCAGGCGCTCTTCGAGCGGGTCGAGCGGGCGTGGCAAGAGCAGCATCCGTACGGCCGGGCCTTCACCGATATTTTTGGACGTTTACGTTCGCGCATGCGACCGCATGTATGGGAGCGCTTCGTGGCCCGACAAGAAGATTGGTTTCAGTACACCGCCGAAGAGAACTCCTATCGTTCCCGCAGCGAGATTCCAGATCTGGAGAGCTATCGCCGGATCCGCGAGCAGTCCATCGGAATGTACTCGTACATTGTTCTGCTGGAATATCTCCATGATCTCGATCTCGGAAGTATCGGCGATGATCCTGACCTCGCACAAGCTGCCCGGCTGACGTGTGACCACATAACTCTCACCAATGATTTGCTGTCGATGCGCAAAGAGATCCTCGCAGGCGACGAGTTCAATTCCGTGCTGTGCGTGATGCGAGACCGCCGCATCTCACTGCAGAGTGCCGTCTACACCGTGTGCGACCTGGCCGCGGAAGACGACCGGCAACTCACACGGCTTTCCGATGATCTACGCCTGCGATACCGTGGCCACCCGGGAGAACACGATCTCGGGACAGTGCTCGATGGCCTCGGACTGCTCTGCGCAGGGAATCTCGGGTGGTCCTGGCTCACCCCTCGCTATCATGGCCACGGGTATCGATGGACCGGTATGACAAGCGGCTACGCCACATTCGGTCCTAACCGAACGCTCTGGACACGGTGTCCTCAGCCGTCCGCCGAGAACGTCGAAGCGCACGAGCCCGCCCTACTCGCTACCGAGGCATGATCGCGTCTATTCGAGACACGGCCGGGGCATTGCTGCCGACCACTTTCGTTTTGTCAGTGCTTGCGTCCGACCGCGCCGTACATTGCGATGTCGGCGTCGGCGACCGAGCCGATGTGGATGGGATCCGGACGCCATTTGTGCATTTGGACCAGGCCCGGCTCTTCGAGTTCGAGCCCTTCGAAGAACTGCTCGGCCTGCGCCTTCGTGCGCCACCGGAGGGTTTCGCCGTGCGAATGGTAGAGGTCGCGCACCTTGGCGAGTGGTTCGGGGGCGAAGTCGTCGGTGGCGATCGTGGCGGCGAAGTAGCTGCCCGGCGGCAGGACATCGATCACGTGGCGGGCGACCCGGAGTGCTTCGTCATCGTCCTCGATGAAATGCAGCATCGCGATCAGCAACAGCCCGATCGGCTCGTTCAGGTCGAGCGTGTCGCGCAGTTGCGGGGCGGCGAGGATCGCTTCCGGGTCGCGCATGTCGGCGTCGATGTAGGTGGTGCGTCCCTCGCGGGTGCTGGTCATCAACGCCCTGGCGTGGGCGAGCACGATCGGGTCGTTGTCGGCGTAGACGATGCGAGCGTCGGGCGCGACCGCCTGGACGACTTCGTGCAGATTGGGCTGGGTGGGGATGCCGGTGCCGATGTCGAGGAACTGGCGGATGCCGCGTTCGGCGGCCAGGAAACGGCCGACGCGGTGCATGAAGGCGCGATTGGCTCGCATATGGACCCGCAGCGCGGGCCACACTTTCAATGATTCGTCACCGGCGGCCCGGTCGGGTTCGTAGTTGTCCTTGCCGCCGAGGATGTAGTCGTAGATACGGGCACCGTGCGCTCGGTCGATGCCGAGGTCCACCGGTTCCTTGTCGACCACCGACTTGTCTCCGTTCCGTTGTCGTCTGAAGCCATCGCTATGTCGATCTTAGGCCGAGCCGGGTCGAGAGGCAGTGCAAAACTATTGGGCGGCAGCCTGGTTGGATCGCACGAACGGTAGGACGATCTCCAGGAATGGTTGCGGCGCGGAGGAGAACGGGACGTGCCCGGTGTCGAGCACGACCATCCTGGAATTCGACACCCCCGACTACGCCGCCGACCCCGAGGGCTCGATCATCCCGCTGGATTCCCATATCCGCCTTGCCAATCCACGCACCCCCGCCACCGACCGCCAGCAACTCGTCCGCCGCTCCTACAACTACGACCTCGGCCTGGACCCCAACGGCAACATGGCCACCGGCCACATCTTCACCTGCTTCCAGCAGGACATCCAACGCCAGTTCGAAACCATCCAGACCCGTCTGGTGGACGAGCCACTGACCGATTACGTCCAGCCTTTCGGAGGCGGGTACTTCCTGGCCCTGCCCGGCGTGGTGGACAGCAGCGACTGGTACGCCCGGGCGCTGCTGGGCTGAGCGTCGGTAGGCCCGCTACCAGATCCACCCGGACCGGTTGCAGCCCAGTCGATGCGGTGACGGTTTACCTATGTGCAAGGCAAGTCGGAGGATGCCGGATATAGCCGACTGTGGGTCCGAGATCATCTCCACGCCCGTCGATTTCCGGGCATGCCCGAGCGGCCCTGTGAATCGGGGACCACACCCAGTACTTGATGCAGTCCGAGCCCACCGTCCTCGAACCCCAGGGCCGAGGCCGCCATGTACACCCACCAGATTCGCGCACGTCCCTCCCCGGCGAGTGAAACCGCTTGCTGCCAACCCTCTTCCAGATTGGCGACCCATTTCCGCAGTGTCAGTGCGTAGTGTTCCCGCAACGCCTCGACGTCACGGACCTCGAAACCCGCGCGCTCCATTGCTGATACGACATCGCACACATCGCGCAGTTCTCCGTCGGGGAAGACATAGCGTCCGACGAAGGACCGATCACCCATCGTGGATCCGCCCATGGAGGAGATGGCGTGATTGAGGAGGCGTCCTTCGGGCCGGAGCAGGGAGTGCAGTTTGTCGAAGTATTCCCCGGCACGGTTCGCTCCGACGTGCTCGAACATGCCGATCGAGGAGATGGCGTCGAACTGTTCGCCGCGCAGGTCGCGGTAGTCCGACAAGCTGATCTCGACGCTGCCGGACAGGCCGGCATCGGCTACTCGTCGGCGTGCGAGTTCGGCCTGAGTACTGCTGATCGTGACCGCTACGACCCGTGCGCCGTACGTCGTGGCCGCGTGCATCGCCATGGAGCCCCATCCGCATCCGACATCGAGCAGGCGCATGCCCGGCCGCTCGGCCAGGCCCAGCTTGCGGCAGATCAGATCGTGCTTGGCGCGCTGGGCATCGGTCAGGGAGACGTTCGCATCGGCGGGGCCGCGTCCGTCATCGTCCTCGGTCGTGAATCGGGCGCACGAATAGGTCATGCTCGGACCGAGGACCAGTCGGTAGAACTCGTTGCCGACGTCGTAGTGATGGCTGATCGCCCGCGCGTCCCGGCTCCGCGTGTGCCGCCGGCCACGACGCGGTCGTGCCTCCTCGCGTGGCCGCGGCGGGCGATGGCCGAGTGCCCCGAGCCGCCCGGCCGCGCTGACCGCCCGCCACGCTCCGGCGACACCCAAGCGGGCGTCGCCCGGCACTGCGGACTGCAGCTGACGGAGGACCTCGAAGATATCGCCCTCGATATCCACGGCGCCGGAAACGAAGGCGCGGCCCATTCCGAGTTCGCCAGGTGCCCACACCATATGGCTCAGCGCATCTTTCGACCGTATACGCATTGTTCCGCGACACTCGCCCGTCGACTCGACCACGCTGCCGTCCCAGAACTCGAAACGCAGCGGCGGCCGCGACCCGAACGCGAGCCGCAGCAGAGGTGCGAATGTCGCCGCGACTGTACTGCCCATACGACCACTATTCAGCTCCCCGGCCGACGAAGACACCTCTGTCGCCGGTGTGTCGTCGGGGCGGTGAACCCACCGTCCACACCTGATGCACGGCACGGTGCACACTGGTGCGGAGCCGCGCCGGGGCCGATGATGTGGGCTTGTGAGTGTGTTGTTCGCTCCCTATTCCGCGTGGGGGCATGTGCTTCCGAGAGCGTCGTTCGGGCGGGTGCTGTTCACCAGCGACGCGCTGCCCGCGGTGTGCCTGGCGAGTCATCTCGTCGAGGACGACGGGACAGTTGTCGTGCCCGCCGGGCTGGCAGCACCGCCGGTGGGGATGGGGCCCCAAACTCATGGCCGTCCGGTGAGTCGGGCCCACGCCGCTGCTGCTGTCTTACGATGCTTTCCGCCGGACGGCGGCGGTGTCTGGCGGGCGGCGAGATCGCTCGCCGACCATGCCGTGGCAGCGGGCAGGTAGTCGGTGACGATCGGCAGTTGGACGGTGGGTTCCTCGTCGGCGTCGCACACTCCGGTATGCAGTTGCGCGAAGAACGCGTCGAGAGATCCGTAGCGGGCGCTGACCTCTTCCACGAAATGCAACATGTCCGACCGTGACCTCAGCAATCCCGTTCCTCCCTCGTTCGAATTTCGCCGCCCCGAAGCCGATCTCGCCACGCAGCGAACGGTGGGGGCACACCGCATCCGCACAGCCCGATGTCGAGGGCCTCGTGCCGGTGATCGCGTTCGCCGCTGTGCCGTTGTGGCTGATGGAGAAGGGCCGACGCTGCGCGAAGGTGGCTTGGGCTGCCGTATCCCGACAGTGTCGGCCCTTTCCGGAAAGCTCTCCGGCGAATCACCCCGTGCTGATCCGGCGGAGCCTTGCACCGTCCGACCTCGTATCCGTGGGGGTCGGACGGTGCACCTATTCTCGGTGCCGCCGCCGGGAAGGCCTATGTTCCCGGCGACAATGTGGTCTCGCGAAGTGTGTCGGCGGCAACAGGACCCGTGGGCTGGAAGCGCACGCTAGCATCGCCTTCCGTGCGGCACCGCGACCCGAACACCATCGTTGCCCGGCTGGCGGCATCACTCCGGGAACAACTCGACGAACTCACCGATGAGGTGACCACACTCATCCAGGACAACATCGGCATCTACAGCGAGGATGCCCTCGTCACTCGCACTCAACTGTGGTCGGCGGTGCGTCAGAACCTGGCGCGCAGCCTGAGCCAGCTCGAGCGCCCAGACACGGTCGAACACGAGAGCGCCCGGGCTAGCGGGCGTGCGCGAGCCGCGCAAGGTGCGCCGTTGCCGGAGGTGCTGCGCGCATACCGGTTGGGTTTCGCGCACCTGTGGCAGCGGCTGCTCGACTCCGCCCGCGCGGCCGGCCCCCGAGAGACCCACGCTCTGCTCGATGCCGTGGCCGGCATCTGGGAACTCAATGACGAATTCGCCAACGCCGTCACCGAGGCGTATCGCGAGGAGATGACCGCCCGCGCGGTGTCATTGGACCGGCGCCGCTCCGCGCTGGTCGCCGCGCTCGTCGACGGCACACTCAGCGACCAGTACACCGCGTGGGAAATCTCCCAGCTGCTCGGCATCCCCTTCGAAGGCCCGTTCCTGGTGGTGATCGCGGAAGTGCCACCGCTGGAAGGCGAGGCGCTGCTCCATCTGGAAGATCGCCTGCGCTGCCGCGACATCGCCTCCGCATGGCGCTCCCAGCACGACCGCGAGATCGGTATCGTCTACCGCAACCGGCGACGCACACCCGAGGACATCCTCGACATCGTCGCGGGCGCTGCTACCACACGCATCGGCGTGAGCCCGGAATTCGATCGTCTCGACCGGACTTCTCGCGCTGCCCGGTTCGCCAGCGTCGCGATGGAAAGTCTGCCCGCCGGAACCACCGGCATCAGGCAACTTCCCGACACGCCGTTGAGCGACCTCATCATCAGCAACCCCGACAACACCCGCTCCTTCGTCTGGCGGGTCCTGCGCTGCATCCTCGAACTACCCGACAACGACCGCAGTACCCATATCGCTACCGCTCGAGCCTGGCTCGACGCCCAAGGTTCCGCCGCCGAAGCCGGACGCGTCCTGTACTGCCACGAGAACACCGTCCGGTACCGGATGCGACGCCTGGAGGAACGCCTCGGGACCACCCTCGACGACCCCCTCAAACTCGCCGAACTCGCCGCCGCCCTCCAAGCGATCCAAGCCTTCCCCGACCTCACCGCAACGAGTAGCGGAGCGCGGTAACGGTGCCCTGGGCGGCCGAGCGCAGGAATTACGCGTTCGGGGAGAGCCTGTCACGATTGCCGCACATCGACGGATTATCGGCCCGCCCGAGTTCCGATCTGATCGGGCTGTATCAGGTTGCGTCGGAGCGGTTTTCGTACTGATGGACGAGGTGCTGGTAGAAGCGGTTTTCGTGTAACTCCAACGCGATGGGCCGTAGACCCACCGTGACCTTCCGGTCGACCGTTGTCGAATTGCCCTCGTGATCCAGGCCGAGATCGTCCACGATCGCACGCACCAGTTCGTCCAGCTCGGTATCGGTCACATAGACACTGAGGCGGCATTCGACCGGAACACGTGCGGGGTCGTGAAATTCTTCCCATGCTCGCAGAGCGAACTCGTCGAGTTCCACGACGGGTCCGAATGCGGTGAAGCAGGGGATGCGGTTCAGCCCACGGATCCGATGGGCGCTCTCTTCCAGCAGCAGTGCGATCGGGTGGATTCCCTCCCCGTCGAGGGCACCGGGTCCGGTGGCGTCGGGTAGCCCCAGACCCACCGCAAGTTCCCACACCCGACGCTCATCGTCCTCCACGCAGGTTCCTTCCCGTCAGCGTTTCCCGTGCCCACGACGCGGTAACGCTTCATCTCTTCCTTGGATGTGCTTGGGGCGCAAAGTATTCCAACAACCGCCTGCGGATAAGGATGTCAGAGAATACTCATGCCCACAGACCTCGAGCCCTGCCGGTGATGGTCAGCCCGCCCTGGCGTCGACGCGGGCGGTGACGGGGGCTACTGGGTCGGTGGGGTCGTAGATTTCGCAGAACGGTCGGCCTCCGTCTGGGAGGACGGTGTCGAGGTTCCACAGGGGGATGGGTGTGGCTCGGCGGGTGAGCCAGTCGCGGAGGTATTCGGTAACGGTGCCGGGGTAGTAGCCCCAGTCGAATTTGTCGGCGTCGGTGAATACCAGGGTCCATTGTGCTGGGTCGGGGTGGTGGGCGTCCCAGAGGCAATAGTCGCCGCCGAAGGATCCGCCCCATTGGATCAGGGTTGCCGCGTCGGTCGATACTCCGGCGGGCGTGTCGGCCGGTGGTTCGCCGAATTCGGTGTCGGCGAGGGGTTCTCGTGCGGCGAAGGTGGCCTCGGCGAGGTCGAGCCACGGTTCGTCGGCGGGTCGGAACAGGCGCAGTGCGTTGCAGAATCGCACGTCGCCGTATACCGCGAGGAGTTGTTTGAAATCGTCGGGGAGTGCGGTGATGCCGAGGCGTTGTTCGACGGTGGTCCAGTCGAAGGTGGCGCCCGCGCCGGGTGGGGGCGGGAGGAGTGCAGTGAGGTCATCCAGTGCGGTCATCGGTTCGGTGTCTTCCTGTGCCGGTGTCAGTAGTTCTGGACGTAGGTCGGTGGCAGGTTCCAGCCCTGGTCTCCCCAAGCTTGGAGCAGATAGTAGTCGGGGATGACCTTGTCGTCGGTGTAGATCGGCACCTTCGAATAGGTGACGTTCTGTGCCGGAACTCCGTCCACGGCGCCTCGCACGATTTTGCCGAGGTACTGCTCGTAGACCCGCATGGCGCCGGTGTTCGTCGCGCCGAGTTCGGGGGCGAGGAATTGCGGGATGTTGCCGGGGCCGCCGTATTGGTTGGGCCACAGGTGCCCGCGCTGGTAGGCGCCGGTCGCGCCCGGGACGTCGATGGTGGGGACGCCGGTGCGGGGGCTCTTGGCGCCGGCGGCGTCGAGGTAGCCGTAGGAGCCGGTGGGGCGGCCGAGTGCGTCGAGGGGTCCGGCGACCGCGCGGGTGTTTCCGGGTCCGGCGTAGAGGGCGGGGCCGCTGTTGCTGGTGGCGCCGGTGCCGGTGAGATCCGGGAGTCGGTAGACCTGGCCGTTGCCCGAATTCGAAGGTGTCGGAACGGCTTTGCCGATATCAAGGAGCCGGGGTGCGGAGGCGAAGAATTCCTGTTGGGTACTGGTCATGCCGGGTTGGCCGGGTGGGGTATTCAGTCCGGGTGCTTGCATGGGCTCGGTGGGGGCGGGGGTGAAGCGCGGGTTCGAGGCCACGCTACCGGGCAGGGGCGAGGGCGCTTTCAGTGTGGCACCTGTCGCGGAGGCCGGGTTGTAGGCGGTGCCGGGGCGGATGCTCGGCGGCGCGAGGATCTGCGAGGGCCGCACCGGGACCGGCAGCGGCTGTGTTACGACCGGCGCGGCGGGAGTCGCGGGCGATGCCTTCAACCCAGGCGCGCCCTGTCCTGGGGCGGGTGCCGGAGGGCCGGGCACCTTCGGTGCAGGTGCAGGTGCAGGTGCAGGTGCAGGAGCTGGTGCAGGTGCTGGTGCTGGTGCGGGAGCCGGTCCCGGTGCGGGCGCGGGGGTGTTCGGTGGTGGTGCGCCGCCGACGTCGGGGACGTCGTGGCCTTGTGAACGGCATTGCTGGGCTTGGGCATTCAGGGCTGCGGCTTCGGCATTGCCGCGTTCGGCTTCGGCATTGTAGGCCGCGACAGCGGCCGGATCCTTCGGGTTAGGCGGATTCGCGTTATGGGCCGCTGCTGCCTGATTGTGGGCCTGGATCTGCCCGACCAGCGCGGCACAATCCACCGGTTCCGCCACTGCGGCCGGTGCGAGCAGTCCCGCCAGGGCTGCCAGCCAGACGAGCAGGACTGCCAACACGCGCACGAAGATGTCGACCTGACGGGGCTCGGCATCGGATGGCGTCGTAGATAAGGATGTGGCGATTCTCGGGCGCAGCCGCACACCGGCAAGCACGCTGATCTCCCGCATTGTCTGTCTCCCCAAACAATTTCGATCTCGAACGTTTCGAGGAGGTCAGAGTGACCGCCGATCCTTAACGATCCCTTGGTGACTGCTTGGGCTCACCACTCGAATTGCGGGCAGATCTAGTTTTCATTGAGAAGCGATGGGGGATTGGTGTGCCGATGTGGGGTGCCACTCTGGACGGTTCAGAGGTGTAGAACGGCGGGGGCCAGGCGTTCGAGGATGTCGACAGTAGTGGATAGGTCGGGAGCTACAGGGTTGATGAGGATGTGGTCGGCACCTGCGGCGAGGTGTTCGCGTAGGCGGGCGGCGATGGCGGATTCGTCGCCGTGGGACATGATGGCGTCGATGACCGTGTCGTTCACCGTGTTGACCTGTTCGGCGGTGTAGCCGAGGCGAATCAGGTTGCGGCCGTAGGGTGAACCGGCGGCGCCGCCGATCACCTGGAGGGCCGAGAGCGATTGCGCGCGGTATTCGCGGGCTCGAGCGAGGGCCTGTGCCGGGTCGCGGTGGTAGATGACGAGTTGCTCCGGGACCACCAGTTTGCCGGGGCCGAGGATGGCTCGTGCCTGTGCGGTCGTGGCGACCGGTGACGCGTACGGGTGGGCGCCGTCGGCGCGTTCGCCCGCCAGGGTGAGCATCTTCGGTCCGACCGCGGCAAGTACTCGGGGATACGGTATTTCGGCGCGGGGTACCGAAGGTGTCAGCGCTGCCTCCGGCTGGGTGTCCATTTCGTCGAGATATTCGCGCAGGCGGGTCAGGGGGCGGCCGTACTCCCGCCCGACACTCGCGGCCTGCCTGGGGAATCCGACGCCGACTCCGAGGACGAACCGTTGCGGATACGCTTCGGCGAGCGTGGCCGCGCCGGCGGCCATCGTGATCCCGGGCCGCGCCCACATGGTCGCCACCCCGGACCCGATCACCAGCCGGTCGGTGGCCGCCAGCCAGATACCGAGTTTGGCGAAAATGTCTCTGCCGCCGGTACTTTCGCCGGTCCATGCGGATCCGTACCCCAGCTGTTCGATCCGCGCCAAGGCTCGCCGCTGCTCATCGGCCGGAGCGGTCGCGGTGAGCGCGTTGTTCAGCCAGACGCCGATTCGTCCCAGGTGCTGCCTTGCCTCGGTCACTGTTGTCATCCCTGACCCTCCCGCCAGTATCGGAGAGATTTCTCCGCTTCGGTGGGTACTATATGGAGAGACACTCCGCTTACGCAAGGGGGCTCTCAGGGTCACTGCCTGTCCGCTGATGCGGCAGACCGCATCCGAGTAGCGCGTGTGCTACTCGGAGATGTTTGTGCGCTCCTCCGTGACATGGAACAAGCTGACGCGTTGCGGCACAGCGGTATTCGCGCGCTCCCTCGTCGTCCTCACGATTACGGAAACGCGGGCTGTTCTGTGTCGAGGGCGTGTGGCAGCCCGCGCCGGTAGTGGTCACTGTCGGCGGCCTTGAACGCGTCGAACAAGGGTGGATGCTGGAGGGTGGTGATGAGCGCCGGCGGTTCGGTGCGGCCGGAGCGCTCGAGTATCGCGTTTGCGGCCATGCGCCCGGCGATATTGGCGCCTTCCATGGTGGCGACGTTGATATCGGTTCGAACGTAATCGGAGGCGAGGAACAGATTACCCACGGCGGTGGTCGCGGACGGGCGATGCTGCCAGGAGCCGGGTTGTTGAATGAACAGGGGAGTGTCGTTGGCGGCGTGGGGCGTTCCGGTCCCGGTGATGGCCGGGTCGAGATGCCACGAGTGCAGATCCGCCGCGGAAAGCAGTCCTGGTTCGTTGTCGTTGAGGTGTGCGAGGATCTGTGCCCAGACTTCGTCGGCGATTTCCTGGCGGGTGCAGTCGCGCGCGGGTTTGTTGTAGACGATGCCGGGGGTCGTCCATTCGGCGATGGCGACGGAGAGTATGTCGTGGACGGTCCCGTCGCCGTAGGTGGTCATATCGCGCTTCCAGAATTGGGCTTGGCTGATCGAGGTCAGGGCCCAGGGCGAGTCGACGAAACTGGTGCCGCCCGCGGTGAGGGGCAAGGGTTTTCGTAGATAGAACTGGATGCCGCTCATCCAATCCGTGCGCAGTAAGTGGACGCCTTCGAGAGCGGGGTCGGCGTCCAGGACCGGACCGGTGAACAAGGGGGCCGCTCGTTCGGCAGGCATCGCCAGCACGTACCAGTCGGCCTCGATTGTCCGTAGGCCATCTCGGGGGTTTCGCGCCAGCACGCCGGTGAGTTGTCCGGCGGACACGGTGAGAGATGTTGCCTCCCAGCCGGTCTCGAACACTGTGCCGCAGTTGCGCAGATGTGTGATCCACGGGTGCATCCACAGTTCGTTCGTCGCACCTTCGAGGACGCGTACCGCGACCGCGCCGGGCGTGTTTCCGAATCCCAGCAGGCTGAGCAGGAAGGCTTCGCCGATAATCCCGACCGAGCGGGCATTGGCGTCCTCCGAGCGGATGGAGGCCAGATTGCGGGTCAGGCCGCGCGCCAGCAGCGCGTTGTACTCCGCGGATTTGGTGTCCGCACAGAGGAACTGGGTCCAGGTCAGATGCTCCCACTGGTGTTCGCGGCGTTCGGGACTGCTGGTCATGAATACGAGCAGCTTGCGAGCGAAGAATTCGGCTTCGGCGGGAGGCATCTGGCCGGAGGTGTCCAGAACCGACAGCATGTTGGTGAAGAGTTCGGCGAGAGTGAGTCCCGGATTCCACGGGCGCGGAACGTTGGCGATGGTGACCTCGGGACGGCCGCCCGTGCGGAAGAATCGACCCGTTCCGGTCGGCACCAGGTTGTCGAATGTGGTGCGTCCGAGACCGTACGGGATGCGTTTCATCAGTTCGTCGAGATTGTGGTAGAAGCCGAGAAACCCTCGGTAGCCGTGCTCCCCAGGCAATTCCGGTCGGCCGTCGGCACTCGATCCGGGCACGGTATTGCTTCGCGCCTTACCGCCCAGCTCGGCGGTGCGCTCGTAGACGGTCACGGCGAACCCGCGTTCGACAAGCTCCTGCGCGACCGACAATCCCGCGACTCCACCGCCGAACACGGCCACGGTCTGCCTCGCCCCGCCCGGCGGGGTGGCCCGCGACGGCGCACCGAGTGTCACTCCCAGTGCGGCCGCCCCCGCCGTCGCCCGCAGCAGTGACCGGCGGCCGACCGCGTGGTTGTGGTCGACCGACGAGTGCGCCGGTGGCGGAGAAACGGACGGTTCGGGCATGGTGCGGTTGTCTCCCTGTCGGTTTCGTCGGTCACAGTCCGGTCGGCGACTCGATCCACTTCCTAAGCGGTGACGCAAACACCCATTCTGGACATGTAGCGACCAAGCGACCCGTGAACGAGTACGAATAGTCCTGTGCACTAACAGCTTTGAGTGACATGGCCTTGCCAGACACAGAGGATGTTAATGCAAATTCTTCGGCTTGTCAGATCGAGATCGGTGCGTCGGAGCTTCGATCCAGCGGATACGATCGGTGGGCGCACCACCGAAGAGGACGGGCTGGACCGCGTCCAACTGCTCTCGGACGTGGGCCGAGAGACCGCGACCTTCATCGCCTCGCTGTGAAGCCACACCGAGGGGCTGACGGACTCCGCCCCGCCCGACTAATTGAGGACCGCGGTCAGATAGCTGTGTAGTGCGCGCTTCAGCTCCGCGGTCAGATGGGAGCGCTCCGGCTCTAGAGATTCCGCAATCACCGGCAGGATGCCGCGAACGATCTGCAATGCGATCAGCGTGTAACGGTCGATCTCCGCTTCGGATTTGTGTGGCGCTCGCGCGGCCAGTACCTCGTGGACGCGTGCGACCAAGGCTTGCTGTAGCGGTGCCATCGCCTCGCGCAGTTCGGGCGGATTATCGGGTCGCATGAACAGCGGGAGAAACCCGGGATGCGCTGCGTGGAACATCACCATTCGATCAACGGAACGTTCCAGGAATTGTGCCAAATCGTGTTCCGGCTGCCCGGTCGTCCCCACTGCGGCGGCGCGGGCTTCCTCCAATTCGGAAACGTAACGCTGGAGAAGCGTGCACGCAATTTCTTCCTTGTTTCCGAAGAATTGGTACAGCGAACCCGGCGAGATATTGGCGCGCCGGGCAATATGATTGGTGGTGGCGCGGTCGAATCCGACTTCGGAAAATACCGCTTCCGCGGTGGTCAGGATCTGCTCACGGCGTCGTAGGCCCCGGGCCTGTCTCCGCACCGGCGTCCGATCGCTCGTCGTTGGGCTGGTCTGCGGCACGTGCCCTCCTTTCTCACGGCTGGACAACGTGAGCATGCGCTCGTAAACTACACGGTAAGACGAGCAAACACTCGTCAATCGCAGCTTACCAGGAGGTGGACAGGCCGAACCGGAGATTCGCTACTTTCACCTCCGGCGAGGTGTGACAGCGGCGGGCGTTGGGATCGGACACC
Source organism: Nocardia wallacei (assembly GCF_029868745.1). Lineage (GTDB taxonomy): Bacteria > Actinomycetota > Actinomycetes > Mycobacteriales > Mycobacteriaceae > Nocardia > Nocardia wallacei_B. Next base: position 34,722 of record NZ_JARWOP010000056.1, read on the forward strand.
CTTGGTATCGCGACTTCGGATTATCAAACCATCACCATTTATCCTTTCGGTTCGCGCGGCAGGTCGATACTTCGGTGCGAGGCGGATGCGTAATTATTCCGGATATTGTTGCCGCATGGGTCGCGGTAGCGATCGGAGAATATCGGCGCGGGTCGACGATGATGTCGCGAATGGCCGCAACCAGGGTGCGGAGGGGGAGTTTATGGAAGGCCGGCGAGCAAGCGAATCAGAGCGTTCGATGTACAACTCGAGGGATCGCCCGTCTATTACGATATGTGCGGCGGTACCGGAGGCGGTACGCCAGGACGCCGACGCCGAACGGGTTGTTCGTATTCTGATTGTCGGCGAGCATTCGCTTACCCGGGAGATCATGCGCGAATCACTGGATTCGGAAGATGATTTCATCGTCGTGTCGGATGTGCAGTGCGGTGAGGCGGCGGAAAAGATCTCGCTCCTGCGCCCGGATGTCGTGTTGTTCGACATCGACGGCGCGGGAAAGAGTCCGGTGGAGGTCGCGCAATCGTTGATCGATGCGCGGCGCGAAGCCGCGCTCGCCGTCCTGAGCCCGACGAATGTGGGTACCGTGCTCTACGACATGCTGGCGGCGGGTGTGCGCTGCTTCCTGCACAAGGACATCTCCCGTAGCGAGCTGACGAGCGCGATCCGGAGCGTGACGACGGAGGGAACCAGGGTCACGCTGAACGTTCCGAGGGAATTCCTCACGAACACAGACGAATCCGACGTCGGGAACTTGTCCCATCGGGAAATCGAGGTGCTCGAGTTGGTCGCCGGCGCGATGTCCAACCGGCAGATCGCGAATACGCTGTCGATCACCGAAGGCACGGTGAAACGGCACCTCAGGAGCATCTTCGTGAAGCTGGGCGCGGTGTCGCGCATCGACGCCGTCAATCGCTATCGTGCGGTCGTCGAACGAGGCGAGGCGGCGTCGCGCGAGCAGTGAGCACTCGCGCGCGGCACCGATCGGCTCTCCAGGAGACGTTCGCTCAGAACGCCGCTTCGTCGAGCTCCATGATGTCGTTGTCCAGGTTGGACAGGACCGCGCGGGTCGCGGTCAGTTCCGGAAGCACGTTGCGGGCGAAGAACTGCGCGGTGGCGACCTTGCCCTGGTAGAACGGCTCGGTGGAGCCGTTGTCGAGGGCCTTGATGGCGATCTCGGCCTGCTGCAGCAGTTGCCAGCCGATGAGCAGGTCGCCGACGGAGAGC
>NZ_JARWOP010000057.1 GCF_029868745.1 Nocardia wallacei
CGCGCCGCGCCCGCGCGCCCGCCCCCCCCCCCCCCCCCCCCCCCCCCCCCCCGCCCTCGGCGCCCCCCCGGCCCGGGCGGCGGCGGGCCGCCCCCGGCCCGCGGGCCCGCCCCCCCCCCCCCCCCCGGGACGGGTGGTGGAGATGGTGCCGATCGACCTGCCGCGGCCGCGCACGCCGGAGATGCTGCGCTCACCGGAATTCCACCGCTTGCACGACTATCTGTCGGAGCTGCTGTTCGGCAGCGGTGGCCGCGGCGGCATCGAGGCGGAAGCCGAAGCGGCACTGGTGGTTCCGGGCGGTGGCGAGTGAGTCGCGCGGGCGGCGTGCTGGGTGTGGCGGCGCTGATCGCGCTGTGGTGGGTGCTGGCGGCGCTCGGCGTCGCGGGCGGCACCATCCCGAGCCCGTGGACCGTCGTGCACACCATGTACACCGACGGTTGGGCGCTGTACAGCCCGAACTTCCGCGTCACCGCATCCGGTGCGCTGCAAGGCTTTCTGTGGGGCAACGGGCTGGCCGTCGCGCTGGCCGTGCTGGTCCTGCTGGCGCCGCCGATCGAGTCGCTGGCCACCCAGCTGGCCATTCTCAGTTACTGCACGCCGTTGCTGGCGCTCGGCCCGATCATCCTGGTGGTGTTCGGCGGGCGCACCCCGACGGTGTTCCTGGCCGCCATGTACTGCTTCTTCACCACCATGGTCGGCACCGTGGCGGGTCTGCGGTCCGCCGATCGCACCAGCCTCGATCTGATCCGCGCCTACGGCGGCGGTCGCTGGCAGCAATTGCGCCGGGTTCAGGTGATCGCCGCGTTGCCGAATACGCTGGCGGCGTTGAAGATCGCCGCGCCGTCGGCGGTGCTCGGGGCCATCATCGGCGAGTATCTCGGTGGTGTCGACAGCGGCATCGGGGTCGCGCTCACGGCCGCGCAGACCTCCTACAACGTGCCCCGGACCTGGGGGATGGCGCTGGCCGCGGCCGCGCTCGCGGGGCTCGGGTACGCGGCGGTGGCGCTGGTGGCCCGGCTGCTGGCGCCGTGGACCGGTGCGGCGACGGAGGCGGTGTCGTGATCGCACTGCGCAGAATCGGGAAATTCCTTTTCCCCCTGCTGATTTCGCTACTACTGATGCTCGCGATCTGGTACGCCTTCCTCGAGGCGTTCCCCCAGGTCGGCCCGCGCGTGGGCAAGACGCCCGCGGACGTGTGGACCTACCTGGTGACCGGCGACTCCGCCGCCACCGCCCGCCACGCGATCCTGGCCGACCTGGAGATCACCCTGCGCGACGCCGCCGTCGGATTCGGTGTGGGCATGGCCGGTGCGCTGGTGGTGGCCGCGCTGTTCGTCACCCTGCCCGCAGTGGAGCAGTCCTTTCTGCCGGTGGCGATGCTGCTGCGGTCGGTGCCGCTGGTCGCGCTGACGCCGATCGTCGTGCTGGTGTTCGGCCGCGGTGTCGTGGGCGTGACGGTGCTGGCGGCGATCGTGGTGTTCTTCCCGGCGCTGGTGATGATCATGACCGGGCTGCGGTCGGCGTCCCGGCAGGCGATGGAACTCGTTGCCGCGTACGGCGGTTCACGCTGGACCAAGCTGCGGCTGGTGGCCGTGCCGGCCGCGCTGCCGTCGGTGTTCGCGGCCGCGCGAGTCTCGGTGCCGGGCGCGCTGATCGGCGCGCTGCTGGGTGAATGGCTGGGTAGCGGAACGGGTCTGGGGGCCGCGCTGATCCGCGCGATCCCCACCTTCCAGTACAGCAAACTGTGGGCTTCGATCGTGCTGGTGACATTGGTCTCGGTGCTGCTCTACGCGATCGTCGGAGTGATCGAAAACGTCGTGTTGGCCCGGTTCGGGCCGGAGGCAGGGAAAAGCTGAATGGGCAACTTCGCGTATCGCACCCACATCGACCGCCGGTCCTTCTTGCGCACCTCGGCGCTGGCCGGGTTCGCGCTCGGCGGCGCCGCGATGCTCGCGGCCTGCGGTGACGACGCCGGGGCGGGCAACAGCAACGGCACCACCGCCGACGGCTCGACCTTCGGCAGGGTCGCCATTCAGCTGTCGTGGCTGAAGAACATCGAATTCGCGGGCGAGTACTTCGCCGACAGCCGCGGCTACTTCCGCGACGCCGGGTTCGGCGGCGTCGACCTGGTCGCGGGCGGGGCCGCCAGCACCTCGGTGGAGGCCGGGCTCGACACCGGCAAGATCTGGCTCGGCCTGTCCGCGCCGCAGACCACCGCGCCCGCGATCCTGGAGGGACTGCCCGCCAAGATCGTCGGCACCACGTATCAGAAGAATCCGTTCTGCATCGTGAGTTCGGCGGCGAAGCCGATCAGGTCGCCGCAGGAGATGAAGGGCCGCAAGATCGGCGTGCAGGACACCAATCAGCTGATCTTCGCGGCGCTGCTGACCGCCAACGGCCTGACGCCGAACGACGTGCAGATCGTGCCCGCCCAGTACGATCCGACCCCGCTCGCCAACGGCGAGGTCGACGGCTGGGTGAGCTACGTGACCAACGAGCCGATCACGCTGGCCGCCAAGGGTTTCCCGACCGCGCACTTCTTGTTCGCCGACTTCGGCCTGCCGCTCACCGCGGAGACGCTGACGGTGCGGCAGCAGACCATCGACTCCGAACGCGACAAGCTCAAGGCGTTCCTCGCCGCGGAGATCAAGGGCTGGAAGGACGCCGTCGCCGATCCGGCCGAGGGCGCGCGGCTCGCGGTCGAGGTCTACGGCAAGGACCAGCGCCTCGATCTCGCCGAGCAGACCAAGGAGGCGACGGCGCAGAACGACCTGGTCGTCTCCGCCGACACCCACGCCCACGGCCTGCTGACCATGACCGACGAGCTGATCGACCGCAATATCGAGGCGCTGACCAAGGCGAAGATCGACATCACGGCCGATCGGCTGTTCGACCTGTCGGTGCTGCGGGAGCTGTACGCCGAACGTCCCGAGCTGAGGTAGCCCGGGTCGCTCAGGAGACCGAAACCGCGGAATGGAAGTCCTGGGTCCGCAGCGCGGCGGCGGAGCGGGCGGCCACCAGTTCGGCGGCGATGGCGACGGCGGTCTCCATCGGGGTCTGGGCGCCGATGTCGAAACCGGCGGGGGCGTGCAGCCGGGACAGAGTCTCGGCGTCGAAGCCGCCCGCCTCCAGGTCCTCCACCCGGCGGCGGTGCGCGGCCGGGGAACCCAGCGCGCCCAGGTAGCCCAGCTCGGGCAGCCGCAGCGCCACGGTCAGCAGCGGGATCTCGAACTTCGGATCCTGCGACGCCGCGACAATCGCTGTGGTGGAGTCGATTTCACCCGCCGCGGCCTGGGCGTTGAGGTAGCGGTGCGGCCAGTCCGCGACCACGTCGGCGCCGGGGAAGGAGTTCGGCGAGGCGAAGGTCTCGCGGGCGTCGCACACGGTGACGCGGTAGCCGAGCAGCCTGCCCTGCACGGTGAGCGCCGCCGCGAAAGGGTTGGCGCCGAAGATGATCAGCCGCGGTAGCGCCGCGTACGACGACACGAACACATCCGACTCCGGCAGCGACACCAGCTCGGTATTGTGCCGCCGATCGGTGACCAGATGCTGCCCGATCACCTCCGGATCCGAATGCCACACCACCGTGAACACGGTGACCGGCCGATTGGCCGCGATCTCCTTGGCCACCGCGGCGAACTCGGGAAAATGTATGCGCGAGAACGGTTCCACGAAGACGTCGATGGTGCCGCAGTCCGCACTCACCTCCACACCGGTCTTGCCGTCGAACCGTTGCAGTTCCCGGCGGCCGCTGCGCGCGGCGTGCGCGGCGGCCTCGTACACCACCGACTCGTAGCAACCGTCGGAGACCGACCCGTACACGCCGCCGTCGGGGTCCAGCAGCATTGTCGACCCGACCGGAAGCGCCGAATGCCCGAACGTCCGGACCAATGTCGCGAGACCGCCCGTCCGGCCGCTGTGCCACACCCGCATGAGGTCATCGACGATGTCGCGCATCACAAACTCCCGATCAGGGTGCGCGAGTGGCCGGGTAGTCGTGGTCACGCCCCGTAGCCAGATCGTCGCACGTGACGGCCACAATATCCGGTCTAGCGTCCAGAAATGCCCGAGCTCCGGAATTTCCTTGCGCGGTGTGGGCGACCTCCCGCCAGTGCTTGTGACCGAGCACAACGGGGTGACCGGGCCGGCCGTGGAACACCGCGCGGGCCAGGCCGCTGGGCGCGGCGCGCGCCTCCGTCAGCACCCGGCGGACCACGTCGGCGCCGACGTCCGGGGTGTCGACCGGCATGAGGACGGCGAACTCGGCCGGGGTGGTCGCGGCCGCGGCCAGGCCGGTGCGCAGCGAGGCCGCGAGGCCGACAGCCCAGTCCGCGGCCCAGACCGGCTGTGCCCCTTCGGGAATCGCGATCTCCGGGACGCCGCACACCAGCCAGTGCCCGCGCGGCGAGCGGCGGGCCGGGCCGGTGGCGCCGAGCACCACGAACACCCGCCCGCAGCCGCCGTCGCGCAGCGCGGTGACCGCGCCGCGCAGCCACGCGCCCCCCTCGGCCAGCGCCTTCGGACGCCCGTACCGGGTTCCGGCGCCGGCCGCCAGCACGATGCCGGCGCAGTCCGCGTCGTTCATGCCGTGTCCTTTCCGGCGGGCGGTCGTGCCGATTCGGACCGCTCTGGCCGAGCGTAACCGCGGGCGGTGGTCCGCGCCGCCCGAGCTGACCGCAGGTCACTGCTCCTTCTCTCGGATATCGATGCGTTCGAAGAGTTCGCGGGCGGTGGTCAGGTACGCGCTCGCCTCCTCGGTGCGGCCGTGTTCGGCGGCGAGGCGGCCCAGTTCGCGCAGGGCATTGGCGCGGCTGCGCCGGTGCCCGATCTGCTGGGCGACCTCCACCGACTCGCGGAAATAGCCCGCGGCCAGTTCGTATCGCGCCGGGTCGCGCAGCGCCAGCTCTCGCTCGATGCACCCGAGTCCGCGCAGCGCGTCGACCTTGCCCAGTGGATCCTTGACCTCCCGGGCCAGTTGCAGGGCGTATTCGAAGTTGTTGCGGGCCAGGTCGGGATTGCCCGCACGCAGGGCCAGCTCGGCCAGGCCCGACAGCGCCCAGCCCTCCGCGTACTGATCCTGGATGCGGCGCGACTTGTCCAGCGCGCTCGACAGATGCTGTTGCGCGGCAACGGTATTCCCCGCATCGCATTCGACGTACCCCAGGCCGCGCAGGGCATCGCCCTCCAGCTTCACGTGGTTGATGCTGCGCGCGATGTGCAGCGCGTACACGTAGTGCTGCCGGGCGCCGTCGAGGTCGCCGTGCAATCGGATGGCCTCGGCGTAGCCCCACTGCACGATGCCGACCCGTTCGGGATCGGCAAGTTCGATGGCGATGGACAGGGCCTCCTGAGACCAGCGTTCGGCGGCCCGGTACTCGCAGGCCATCCGCCCGGCCCGGCCGAGCCCGTCCAGGGCGTCGCACTGCGTCGGCCGGTAGCCGATCTCGACGGCGATGCGCAGGGCCTCGTTGAAGTGGTGCCGGGCGTCGGCGTGCTCACCGGTGATCCAGGCGGAGTAGCCGCGTTCGCACTGCACCTCCGCGAGGCAGCGCAGGTCACCCAGGTCGTCGGCGATCTCGCAGACCTCCAGGAACGCCTGCTCGGCCTGCACGTGCGCGCCCCGCATCCGCGCCATCCGGCCCTGTCCCAGCAGCGCCCACGCCTGGCCCTGCCGGTCGTCGATGGTGCGCGCGATCCAGAGCGCGCGCCCGTACAGCCGCTCGGCGCTCTCCCAGTAGCCGAGCCCGCACAGATGTGCGGCCATCAGCCGGGCCAGTTCGGTGGCTTCGGCTGTGGGACGGGCGATTTCGAGGCAGCCGAGCAGCAGTTCCTGTTCCTTGCTGAGCCAGGAGCGCGCCCGCGCCGACTCCTCCGGCGGATTGGGTGTCGGCCGCACCCCGACCGCGTGGAAGGGCTTGATCGCGTTGACGCCGCGGGCGATGGCGAGACCGTGCCCGATCAGGCGGTCGATGAGGGCCGCGCGCACCTCGACCGAGCCCTCGCGTTCGGCGTGCAACTGCGCACCGAGCCGCAGCATGTCGTGCATCCGGTAGCGCGGGCCGCTGGGATCCGGCGGCAGGTCGTCGGCCGGTACGGGCAGCGGGTCGAGGAAACCGGCCTCGCAGAGCTTGAGTATCAACAGCTTCGCCGACGGCTCGGACACGTCGACCAGCCACGCCAGGGTCTGCGCGGTGATCTCGGTGCCCGGGAACCAGCCGATCAGGCGGACGGCATGCTGCAGCGCGGGCTCCCGCAGCCGCTGGTACGACAGTTCGAAGGCCGCGCCGACCGATTCCTCCTCGGCGGCGAACCGCTCCAGGATGTGTTCCGCGGCCGACTCGTGACGTTCCGAACCCACCGGCGTGCGACGGATCTCGGCGGCCAGATCGGCGAAGTCGGCGGCGCTGTCGGCGAGCATATTGATGCCGTGATGGGCGATCTGACCGGCGATCAGCTTGAGCGCCAACGGAAGTCCACCGGAGGTCTCCGAGATCTGGCGCACCGCGGCGCGGTCGTAGCCGTCGTGCAGATTGGCCAGCTTGACCAGCAACTGCTCGGCCTCGCCGAGCGGCATGCCGTCGAGGTGGTAGGGGTGGACCGGGCCGCTGCCGGACAGCCCGGTGAGCCGCTTGCGGCTGGTGACCAGCACGAAACAGTCGCGGGCCTGCGGCAGCAGCTCCTTGACCTGCGCGCTGTCGGCGGCATTGTCGAAGACGAGGAGCATCCGGCGCGACGCCATCGCCTGCCGCCACTGCTGCGCCCGGCGCCCGGCGTCCGCCGTGATCGCGGTGGGCGGCAGGTTGATCTGTAGCAGCAGCCATTCCAGTAGGTCGGTGGGGTCGGCGGGATCGCGGCCCGGGGTGTAGCCGAGCAGGTCGACCCAGATCGTGCCGTCCGGGTAGTGCTTGGCGAACGCGCTGACCGCGTAGCGGGCCAATGCGGTCTTGCCCACGCCGGGCGGGCCGTCGATCACGTGCACCGCCACTCCGCCGCGCTCGATGTGCGCTGAGACCCGTTGGTGCAGTTCGGCTTTCGCCTCGTCGCGGCCGGTGAAAGCGGTGACCTCGGGTGGCAGGTCGCCGACCAGCACGGCGGAGGGGTCGGCGTCGTGCCGCGTCACCGCCTCGCGGTACTCGTCGTGTTCGGCGGCGGTCATGTGGGCGAGGTCGGCGAGATCGACCAGCCGGTCCCAGGTGGTGCCGTAAATGGTCGCGAGTTTCTTGAGTACCTCGGCGGTCGGGCGCACGCCTTTCGGGCGTGGGCCCGCGCCCGGCCAGGTCTCGTATTCGGAAATGCGGCTCGGTTTCATGGTGTCGCTGTTGGACAGCGCGTTGAACTGGTCGCACACGTTTTCCTGGGACAAATTGCAGGCGTAGCGCCAGGCCGCGCGGGCGCGATATCCCTGTTGCCGCAATTCGTCGACGAACGGGCGGCGCATTTCCTGATCGCCGAGGCCGAGTTCCCGGAATCGGGTGTACACGGACTCGACCGCCCGTGGGCGGCGTGGTTTACGCGGTTGATCGGAACGGACTCGTGCCACCGATACCTCCCCCGAGCTGTCCGGCTGTCCCGGCCGGACGAGCCGAATGTGATACGTCCTTGGTATCAGGCCGCATTCATCCTGGTCAATGGGCTCTGTCGATGTGAAGAAAATGTCCGGGCAGTGTGATCGACGGTGTGGTCCCGGCTCGTCAGCATGGAGGTGATCGGCCCGGCCGGGTTCCGGCCGACGGTAGAAAGGATCGCATCGATGGGAATTGCCGCCACGGACTGGTTGATCACGAGCGATGTCGCTCTGGAGGTTGCATTTCGAATCGATCTCCCGGGCCCGGATCGAGGGCGGTGGGTGCTGTCGTACCTGCCGACCGATCGACGATTCACCCGTGACCAAGCGCTGGCCGGTGTGGTGCTGGCCGAAATGGTCATGTTCGAATTCGACGGCGACGAGGGCGAATGGGACGGCGACCTGGCCTCGATCTACGCGGCCGAAGTGGGACTGAGCCTGAACGACGCGTTGTGCCTGCTCGCATTGCGGGCCCTCGATTCCGAGGCGGACGAGGACGCCGGAGACGGTGACGATTCGCCCGAGCCAGGTTCCGACGCAGCGTGTTCGGCGGCGGTGTGGAAATTATGAGCGCGCCGAAAACTCCGTATGAGGAGAACTTGCCGCCGCCCCGCTCGCCGCTGCATCCGGTGCTCGCGGTGGTCCTCAGCGCCGCGCTGGCGGCCGCCGTCGGCATCGTGTCCGGCGACTGGCCCTCGGCGGTGACGGTGTTCGTGACCAGCGCCGGACTGCTGGGCGCACGGGAGATCCGGCAGCGTCGGCGGCAACCCGGCGAGGACGAGTAACACGTCCGCAACCAGCGGCTTCTAGGGTGGGTGCACGGGGTTGCCCCGGGAGCCGGGCTCGGAAGAGGTGGTCTTCGTGGATGTGGACACGATCCGTGAGCTGGTGGTCGCGCGGGATCGCACGGATCTCGCTGCGCTGACCGGCAATTCGGCGGTTCTGGCCGGTGGGACCTGGTTGTACTCCGAACCGCAGGACCACCTGGAACGGCTGGTGGACATCACCGCGCTGGGGTGGCCGGCGCTGACGGTGACACCGGCCGGGCTGGAGATCGCCGCGACCTGCACCCTGGCGGAACTGGAGAACGGGACGTGGCCCGCGCGGTGGTCGGCGACCGCGCTGTTTCCGCAGGCCTGCCGGGCACTGGTGGCCTCGTACAAGATCAGGCGAATGGCGACGGTGGGCGGCAACGCATGTCTCGCGCTCCCGGCGGGGGCGGTGCTGGCCGCGCTGGTCGCCTTGGACGGTACGGCATCGGTGTGGGCCACGGACGGCACCGAGCGGCGTATTCCCATGGCCCGTTTCGTGCTCGGTCCGGGTGCGACCGCGTTGGCACCGGGCGAGGTGTTGCGGTCGGTGTCGATCGATGACTCGAAACTGCGCTCCCGCAGCGCTTTTCGGAAGATCGCGCTGGCGCCGCTGGGCCGCTCGGGCGCTGTGGTGATGGGCCGGGCGGATCTCGACGGCCGTTGCGCGATCACGCTCAGTGCCGCGACGGTGCGCCCGATCGTGCTCGAATTCGCCGCGCTGCCGTCCCACGGCGAACTCACCGCAACCATTCTCGGTATGGATCGCGGTCTGTGGTACGACGATCCGCACGGGGATCCGGCCTGGCGTCGGCAGCTGTCGGCGGTGCTCGCCCGCGAGGTCGCGGCGGAGTTGAACGAGGCGCGGCCATGAAGTTCGAGGTGGACGGCGTCGCCGTCGAATTGCCGTACCGCCCGGGTCAGTGCCTGCGCACGCTGTTGCGGGACGCCGGGCGGCCGGCGGTGAAGAAGGGCTGCGATGCCGGAGACTGTGGCGCGTGCACGGTCTTGGTTGATGGTGCGGCGGTGCATTCGTGCGTCTTCCCGGCTCACCGCGCCGCCGGCCGTACCATCACCACGGCCGCCGGGCTCGGGAGCCCGGATGCTCCCCACCCGGTGCAACGTCGATTCGTCGAGGCGGCCGCGTTCCAATGCGGTTTCTGCACTGCGGGAATGGTGGTCACCACCTGTGATCTGGAATCCGCCGGTCCCGAAGGTCCAGCGCCCGAAGATATTTCAGAACTGTTGAAGGGAAATCTCTGCCGCTGCACCGGGTACCGCGCCATCGCCGAGGCGGTGCGGGGTACTGAAGTGGTGCGGGGAGCGGAAGTCGTGCGCTCGGTCCCTGCCCCCGGAAGCTTGCGCATTGTCACCGGCATCGAACCGTTCACGGTGGATGTCGATCCGCCCGAGCAACCGCTCTCCGTCGGAGCGTCCGAGGGTAGCGCCGCCACGGCGTGCGCGGGCGACTCGATACCCACGGGAACCGAACGGCTTTCCGGAACCCGCACGGCGACGACGACTTCCGCGGATGCGCCGCCGTCGCCGCCACTACACCTGGCGGTATTGACGAGCCCGCATCCGCACGCCCGGATCGTTTCGATCGACGCCACGGCGGCCCAGGCCATTCCGGGTGTGCGCGCGGTGCTGACCTACGCCGACAGTCCCGCTACGCCCTTTTCCACGGCCCAGCACGAGATCCGCGAGGACGATCCAGACGACACGGTCGTGCTGGATCGCGTCGTGCGGTTCGCCGGACAGCGGGTGGCCGCGGTCGTCGCGGAGACGCTCGCGGACGCGCGCGCCGGGTGCCGGGCGTTGCGGGTGACCTACGAGGCCCTGCCCGCGGTCTTCGATCCGATAGCCGCGATGCGGCCCGAGGCCCCGAAACTGCATGGGGACAAACCGGATTCGGCCCGGATCGCGGACCGGCAGCGCAATCTCGCCGCGGAGGTGCACGGCCGCAGCGGTGATGTCGAGGCCGGACTGGCGGCGGCGCACGAGGTGGTGCACGGCGTGTGGCACACCCACCGCGTGCAGCACGCGCACCTGGAGACGCACGGCAGTATCGGATGGCTCGACGAACACGGCCGCCTGGTGATCCGCACCAGCACGCAGGTGCCGTTTCTGGTGCGGGACGAGCTGTGCCGGATCTTCGCGCTGCCCAGGGAGCGGGTGCGGGTCTTCGCGAAGCGGGTGGGCGGCGGCTTCGGCGGCAAACAGGAGATGCTGTCGGAGGATCTGGTCGCGCTGGCGGTGCTGCGTACCGGTCGTCCCGTGCGTTACGAGTTCACCCGGTCCGACGAGTTCACCTCCGCCACGTGCAGGCACCCGATGCGGGTCGAGGTCACGGCGGGCGCGAGCGCCGATGGTCGCCTGACCGCGCTGGCCGTCGATGTGGTCGCCGACACGGGGGCCTACGGAAACCACAGCGGGGGCGTGCTTTTCCACAGTGTGAGCGAGTCGGTCGCGCTGTATCGCTGCCCGAACAAGCGCATCGACGGGCGGGCCGTCTACACCGACAACGTGCCGTCGGGCGCGTTCCGCGGCTACGGTCTCGGCCAGGTGAGTTTCGGTATCGAATCCGCGCTCGACGAACTGTCCCGCCGACTCGGCCTGGACCCCTTCGAATTCCGCCGCCGCAACGTCGTGGTCCCCGGCGACGCGCTGATCGGCGGGCGCTGCGCCGAGGACGACGATCTGTCCATCGGCAGCTACGGCCTCGACCAGTGCCTGGACCTCGCCGAACGGGCGCTACACAGGTTCGCTGCGGCGGACCGGGCGAACGAAACGACTTGGCGGATCGGCGAGGGGATGGCCGTCGCCATGATCGCCACCATTCCACCGCGCGGCCATCACGCCACCGCGTCCGCGGAGCTGCTCCTGGACGGCACTTACGAGATCTCCGTGGGCACAGCGGAATTCGGCAACGGCACCACCACCGTGCACGCCCAGCTGGCGGCCGCGGCGCTCGGCACCGAACCGGAGTTCGTCCGAATCCGGCAGTCCGACACCGACGTCACCGACTACGACACCGGCGCGTTCGGATCGACGGGAATCGTGGTGGCGGGCAAGGCCGTACACACTGCCTGCCTACGGCTGCGCGACGTGATACTGGCACGGACGGCCGAGCTGCAGGAACTGCCGGGTGATCCGCGCCTGGTCACCGCGCGAGAACTGCTGTCCGAAGGCCCTTTACGCGCCACCGCCGCCCACGACGGCACACCGCGCTCGGTCGCGTTCAACGTGCAGGCGTTCCGCGTGGCCGTCGACACCGACACCGGCCGTGTCCGGATCCTCCGCTCGGTCCACGCCGCCGACGCGGGCACCGTGCTGAACGCCGCCCAGTGCCGCGGGCAGGTGGAAGGCGGTGTAGCCCAGGCCATCGGCACCGCCCTCTACGAGGACATGCGGGTGGACCAAGGGATCGTCACCACGAAAACCCTGCGCCATTACCACATTCCGCAACTAGCCGACGTCCCGCACACCGAAGTCCACTTCGCCGATACCACAGACGATCTCGGCCCCCTGGGCGCCAAGTCGATGAGCGAATCTCCGTACAACCCGGTCGCCCCCGCCCTCGCCAACGCCATCCGCGACGCCCTCGGCGTACGCCCTCACCGCCTTCCGATGGCCGCCGACCGCATCTGGAAACTGATTTCCGATTCAGCTGAAGAGGTTTCGCACGAACGGGACCGAATCGGCCAATGACGCGTTCACCGTGCCGCTGTGGTCGGTGGGGTAGACCTTCAGCGTTACCGGCTGCCCGTTCGCCGTCAGCACCGCCGCGAACCGCAACGTCTCGGGCGTGATGACATCGGTGTCGCGGATGCCCTGACCGAGGAAAAGCGGCTTGTCGTAACCGGATTCGGGCAGACCCAGATAGCGGGCGAGCAGGCCGTGCACGTCGGGGATGTCCGACAGCGGCCGGGTGAACAGGTCGCCGAGCACCACCCGCGCCGCCGCCAGCTCGTCGCCGAGCGGCAGCAGGCATTCGGTGCGGGCGCGTTCGAGCCACATGCGGCCCGCGTCGGTGAGGAAGGACTCGATGTTCAGTTCGGGATAGGTGGTGCGCAGGCCGTTGAGCACGTACAGCGCGTAACCCGTGCTGTGCGGGCTCAGTTGCACCGGCGGCACGCCAGGCCCGATCGGGGTGAAGATGTCCTCGATGTAGGCCGGAACGCCGGTGCCGACCGCGCCGCGATAGTCCAGCTCCGGCCCGCCGAATTCGGTGGCGTAGCGCGCGGTGTTCACCGCCGCGCCCCCGCCCTGGGACTGCCCGACCACGACCCACTTGTTCGACATCGACGAGTAGTGCCGGGTCGCGGCCCGCACCGCGTCGACCACGTTGTGCGCCTCGACCACACCGTTGAGATACGGATGCTCGCCCGGCGTGCCCAGCCCGGCGTAGTCGGCGGCGACGATCGCGTAGCCCTGCCGCAGCCAGGTCCCGAGGTAGGCCCAGTCGCGCTCGACGTCGCCGGGACCGCCGACGCTGTAGGCGCAGGAATCGCCGAGTCCGACCGTGCCGTGCGCCCACGCCACCACCGGCCAGCCGCCCGCCGGTGGCTCGCCGGGCGGGAAGTACACCGCCGCACTGGCCACGGTCGGGGCGTCCCCGACGGTGGTCGTCGTATAGAGCATCCGCTCGGAATTCACCGAACCCGGCAGTGTGGCCGGAGCCGACAGCGGCTGTACGGCTTCGACGGTTCCCGTGACCGCCGGATCCGCGGCCGCGACGGTTGGCAATGCCGAGATCCCGGCCGCGGAGAGGAGGGCCGTGACCGCGGCTACGCAGAGTTTTCGCATGGTGTTCCTTTCGCCGGATCTGGCACCGGTCCCTTCCCCTGGCGGTGCGAGGAACAGTCTTGCAGTCGGTCGATTGACCATCTGCCTCGGCGCGCCGGTGTGCGAATCGCCGGAGTGGCCCGGCGCACATCCCGCTCTGTGAAGGTCCTCACAGCTGGGAATGCCGGCTCGCGATGTCGAGCCGTGGGTGACGTCACTGAAACAGTACGAGCGTTACGTAAAAGCCCATGTCAGACCTACTCGGGAGTAGACTCGAGGCATGCAATCGCTGGGCAAATTTTGCAAAATTAGCAAAAGCCCTGGTCCAGCTAGCAGAGATTCACAGTAGCAACAGGTAGACGGCGATTTTTCCGTGTGCCATCGTGTGGATGTACACCCGATGGGCATAGCAAGCCTGCAAATCGCTGCTCCAGCAGAGTTCGGACATCGCGACGGATTTCCGGACCGGGGAGCACGCACCGAACGAAGAAGTGGAGTCAGAGATGTCGACTGCCGGCACCCCGAAGACCGCTGCGGAAATCCAGCAGGATTGGGACACCAACCCGCGCTGGAAGGGCATCACCCGTAACTACACCGCTGAGCAGGTCGCCAAGCTGCAGGGCACCGTCGTCGAGGAGCACACCCTCGCCCGCCGCGGTGCCGAGATCCTGTGGGAGCAGGTCAACAGCGGTGAGTACATCAACGCCCTGGGCGCGCTGACCGGCAACATGGCCGTGCAGCAGGTCCGCGCGGGCCTGAAGGCCATCTACCTGTCGGGTTGGCAGGTCGCCGGTGACGCGAACCTGTCCGGCCACACCTACCCCGACCAGAGCCTCTACCCGGCCAACTCGGTCCCGTCCGTGGTGCGCCGCATCAACAACGCGCTGCTGCGCGCCGACGAGATCTCCCGTGCCGAGGGCGACACCTCTGTCGACAACTGGCTGGTGCCGATCGTCGCCGACGGTGAGGCCGGCTTCGGTGGCGCGCTGAACGTCTACGAACTGCAGAAGGCCATGATCGCCGCGGGCGCCGCCGGCACCCACTGGGAAGACCAGCTCGCCTCGGAGAAGAAGTGTGGTCACCTGGGCGGCAAGGTCCTCATCCCGACCTCGCAGCACATCCGCACCCTGACGTCGGCCCGCCTGGCCGCCGACGTGGCCGGCACGCCGACCGTGGTCATCGCCCGGACCGACGCCGAGGCCGCCACCCTCATCACCTCCGATGTGGACGAGCGCGACCAGCCGTTCATCACCGGTGAGCGCACCGCCGAGGGCTTCTACCACGTCAAGAACGGCATCGAGCCCTGCATCGCGCGTGCCAAGGCCTACGCGCCGTTCTCCGACCTGATCTGGATGGAGACCGGCACCCCGGACCTGGAGCTGGCCCGCAAGTTCGCCGAAGCGGTCAAGAGCGAGTTCCCCGACCAGCTGCTGGCCTACAACTGCTCGCCGTCGTTCAACTGGCGCAAGCACCTGGACGACGCCACCATCGCCAAGTTCCAGAAGGAGCTGGGCGCGATGGGCTTCAAGTTCCAGTTCATCACCCTGGCGGGCTTCCACGCGCTCAACTACTCGATGTTCGACCTGGCCTACGGCTACGCCCGCGAGGGCATGACCGCCTACGTCGACCTGCAGGAGCGCGAGTTCGCGGCCGAGGAGCGCGGCTACACCGCCACCAAGCATCAGCGTGAGGTCGGCGCCGGCTACTTCGATGCGATCGCCACCACCGTCGACCCCGACAGCTCGACCACCGCGCTGAAGGGCTCGACCGAAGAGGGCCAGTTCTGAGCCGAATTGCCGCGCCTTCGGCACGGCGGGTTTTCGGCCTCGTGACCCCGCCCGGGGGGGGCCCCCGCGGGGCGCGCGGGGGGGCGGGCCGCGGCCGCGGCCCCCCCGCGCGCCCGCGGGGGGGGCCCCCCGGGGGGGGGGACACGCGGCGGAAAACCCGCCGTGCCGAAGGCGCGGCAATTCGGCTCAGAACTGGCCC
>NZ_JARWOP010000058.1 GCF_029868745.1 Nocardia wallacei
CGAGCCCATCTGCTCGATGGCGGCGACCGGCGGACCGATCCAGGTCAGTCCGGCCGCGAGCACGGCGCGCGCGAAATCGGCGTTCTCGGAAAGGAATCCGTAGCCGGGGTGGATCGCGTCGGCGCCCGCGGCCAGCGCCGCGCCGAGCACCACGGCCTGCATCTGCAACTGACGGGGATCGTCGCGCAGCGCGGCCAGGCGATTCTCCGCCTCGCTCCGCTCCGCCTGCGTTCGCCCAGCACCGTTTTCGACTAGCTGTGCGGCCGCGTCGTGGCCCTCAACCCCCACCCCCCCCCCCGCGCCGCGGACGCCCTCGGCAAGGTGAGCGAGCAGGCCCGCGGCCTGCTGGGTCAGAAGATCGCCGATGAGCCCGCGGACGACGAGCCCGTCGTCGACGCCGAGGTCGTGCAGGTGACCACCGAGCCCACGCCGGCCACCGGCACCGCGAAGAAGGCGCCCGCCAAGAAGGCTCCGGCCAAGAAGGCGCCGGCGAAGAAGACCACCACCGCCAAGAAGTAAGGCGGCGTTCGGCCGCTCGAGACGCCCCCCCGGGGCCCCCGGGGGGGGGGGGGGGCGGGGGGCTCCTCGGTTATCTCCCCCCCCCGCGGGCCGGGGGCCGGCCCGCCCCCGTGGCCGCGGCCGCCCGCGGCGCGGGTGGCGAGGTCGGTGTAGAGGCCCTCGACGCGGCCGAACTGCTCGTCGAAACCGGTGCTCTCCGAACGCAGGCGGACCACCGTCTCCTCACCGCGCTCGGCAAGATCGGAGTACAGGTCCAGCAGCTGGTGGTAGTACTGGTCGGCCAGGCGGCGCAGTTCCTCGGGGGTGAAGCGCTCGCGCAGCTCGGCGATGTCGTCGGGCAGCTCCGAAGGCAGGGCGGCGACCCGCTGACGCAGCGTGCCGAACTGCTCCTGGGCATCGGCCGGCAGGGTCGACAGGCGCTCGCGGGCCTCCTCGACCCGGCCGCTGACATCGGCGGTGGCGGCGCGCTCACGGACCTTCTCGACCAGGTCGTTCACGGCGGCGTACAACGCGTCGCCGGCACCGACCGTCGCGTAGAGCGGTCGCACGGTGGCTGTGGTGGCGTGGGATTCGGTCATGGTGTTTCGTTCTCCTGGCGTGGCGGAACTTCGATAGTGCTGCCATCGGTGGCGTGATGCGGAACGTCGTTGTCCCCTCCGACGTCGTTCCCCGCGTTTTCCCGGCGGAACGATTCGTAGATGTCCAGCAGCACCTGCTTCTGCCGCTCGGTGATCACCGTGTCGGCCAGCAGGGCGTCCCGGACCGGGCTCGACGGCCTCTGTTCGAGGTAGCCGGCCCGCACGTACAAGACCTCCGAGGAGACCCGCAGACCCTTCGCGATCTGCGCGAGCACCTCGGCGGACGGGTTACGCAACCCGCGCTCGATCTGACTGAGATACGGATTGCTCACCCCCGCCAGTTGTGCGAGCTGTCGCAGCGAGACCTGCGCGGCCTCTCGTTGCGACCGGATGAAGCCTCCGATGTCGTGTGCCGCATTGACGACGCGGCCCACCCGTTCTCCGGCCGCAGACGTCTCTGCGGATTCCCCGGTGTTCTGGTCGGAAACCTCGGGCTCCTGTGCCATCACTCACCTTCCGGCGGTTGTACGGTCGATTCTAAAACAGGGTGCTAACTCTTGCAAGCACTCTAGCTAGCACCGGCACGGCGGCTACGCCGACCAGCCCGGGAACAACGCGTGTGAAATGGCGTAGATCGCCAGGCCCGCCAGCGATCCGACGACCGTTCCGTTGATCCGGATGAATTGCAGATCGCGCCCGGCCTGCAATTCGATCTTGCGACTCGCCTCATCGGCGTCCCACCGGGCAACCGTATCGCTGATCAGCGTCGCGATCTCGGCGCCGTAGTTGGAAACCAGGTACCGCACACCACGTTCCACCCACGAGTCCACCTTTTCCCGCAGCGGCGGCTCGTCCACCAGACGCTGCCCCAATTGCTGCACGTTCTCGGTGATCTTGCGGCGCAACGTGCTGTGCGGGTCGTCGGCGGATTCCAAGATCATCCGTTTGGCCGCCCGCCAGGTGGCGCGGGCCATTCCGGTGATCTCCTCGCGACCCATGATCTCCGCCTTGACCCGCTCCGCTTTCGTGATCATGGCCTCGTCGTACTGCAGATCGTGCGCGAAATCCTCGAGGAATCGGTTCGCCGCCAACCGGACCTCGTGCTCCGGATCGGAACGAATCTTCCAGGTGAATTCCACCAATTCCCGATAAATTCTCTCCGACAGCAGCACATTGACGAATTTGGGCGCCCACGACGGCGCGTCGCGCATCACGATCCGGTCCAGCGTCTCCTGGCTGCCCAGCGCCCACTGGTGCGCGCGCTCGGCGAGCAGATCCAACAGCGGCGCCTGCCGGTTCTCGGCCAGCAATTCCGAGAGCACTCGCCCGATCGGCGGGCCCCACTGCGGTTCGGCGATGCGTTTGACGATGGTGTTGTCGATGATCTGTTCGACGTCCTCGTCGCGCAGCGCGCCGATGATCGCGCGCAGGATCGTCGAGGACTCCTCCGAGACCCGGGCGGCGTGGTCGGTGTCGGCCATCCACCGTCCCAGCCGCAGCGAGAACCGGGCCGAATTCACCTTCTCCGCCACCGTGTCCGGCGACAGGAAATTCGTCCGCACGAAATCGCCCAGGCTCGTGCCGAGCTGATCCTTCTTCTTGCGGATGATCGCGGTGTGCGGGATCGGCAGCCCGAGCGGATGCCGGAACAGCGCCGTCACCGCGAACCAGTCGGCCAGCGCGCCGACCATGCCGGCCTCCGACGCCGCGCGCACGTACCCGACCCAGGACCCGCCGACGCCGCGCGACCCCAGCCAGCAACAGAACAGATAAACCACCGTGGCCGCGACCAGGAAGCCGGTCGCGACGATCTTCATCCTGCGCAGATCGCGCTTCTTGCCGGACTCGTCCATCAGATCGGCGAACGACGACGGACCCGGCGCTCCGGCTGTGTTGTTTCCCACTCCGGCAGCGGGTTCGACGGCCGTGTCCGACTCCGCGCCGACGACGGACGCACTGCTGGCAGATCGCTCCATATTTCCCATTCTGGTCGCAGCACCGGACCTGCCCGGCGTGACCCGCCCACCCCTACTCGCCGCGCCTCCGTGACCGGGCTCCCCACCGAAGACCGAACACGGGCGTTCGCGAGGACCTAAGCTGGAGGCGCCCACTACCTCCCACCAAGGAGCCCATCCTGTCCACCGAAGAACTCGTCGAGGTCGGCAAGCGCGCCGCCGGAGCGACTGCGGCACGTAAAGGGGCGGCCCCCGCACGCGCGGGCCGGGTGGACGGCCGGAAGAAGCGCTGGCATCAGCACAAGATCGATCGCCGCGAGGAACTGGTCGACGGCACACTGGCCGCGATCCGCAAACGCGGCGGCGAGGTCGGCATGGACGAGATCGCCGCCGAGATCGGCGTCTCGAAAACGGTCCTCTACCGATACTTCTCGGACAAGAGCGACCTGACCCGCGCGACCATGGAGCGGTTCATCGAGACCACCCTGATGCCGCGTATCTACGAGGCCATCAGCGACGATCTCGACGAGTACGAATTGGTGCGTAACACCCTCGCCGCCTACGTGCACACCGTCGACGCCGATACCCACGTGTACCGGTTCATCATGGGCAACGGCTCCACCACCGACAAGTCCACGCTCGCCGACTTCGAGAAGCTGTTCGCAGACGTGGTGGCGGCGGTGCTGCTGGACAAGGCGTTCGACCGCGGCATCGAGACCGAGGGCGTCCAGCTCTACGCCTATGTGCTGGTCGGCGGCGTCCAACTGGCCACGGACTGGTGGATCACGAACCGCACCATGAGCGCCGAGATGATGCTCGACCACATGACGATGATGGCCTGGAGCGCCATCGAGGGCATGGTGCGCGCGAGCGGCTCCCCGGAGAAGTTCAACGCCGACCCGCACCGCCTCCCGGCGCCCGCCGAAGCCGCGGAATAGGCCCGTCGAAGACATCCCGGCCCCCGTCGCCAACGTCTGGGCCGGACCGCGCCGCGTTGGCTAGTCTGAAGATCGGCAGGGGACGGGACGGTCGCGTCCGCCGTGCGCCGGCACCAACGGAGGTTCAATGGCGAAAGAGCTGCCGACGTCCAGATTCGCTCGGGGGACGAAATTGGGCGTGGCCGTGGCAGGCAACGTCATTCGCGCGCAACGCACCCGCCGATCCATGCGCGGCCGCTCGGAGGCGGTGCGCGCGCGGATGGCCGAGGAATCGATGCTCCGCGCCACCGAGCAGATGGTGATGGTGCTCGGCACCATGAAGGGCGTCGCCATGAAGCTCGGGCAGATGCTGTCGGTGCTGGATCTGGACTTGGTGCCGCCCGAGCATCGCGAACGCTTCCAGAAGCGGCTGGCCGTGCTGCGCGACAGCGCGCCCAATGTCTCCTTCGACACCATGCGCGCGGTGATCGAGGAGGACTTCGGCCGCCCGCTGGAGGAGACCTTCGCCGAATTCGAACCCGAGCCGATCGCGGCGGCCTCCATCGGCCAGGTGTACCGGGCTCGGCTGCACGACGGCCGCCGGGTCGCGGTGAAGGTGCAGTACCCCGGCATCGACGTGGCCGTGCGCGCGGACCTGAAGAACCTGGCCATGTTCCGCCGCGTCCTGCAATCGGCGATGCCGTGGGTGACGCCCGCGGTGCTCGACGAGTTGCGGCTGAATCTGGAGAGCGAACTCGACTACGTCGCCGAGGCGAATACGCAGCGCCAGATCGCCGACCTGTACGCCGACCATCCGTTCATCGTCGTCCCGGCCACCATGCCGGAGTTGTCGAGCACCCGCGTGCTGGTGAGCGAGTACTTCCCCGGGCGCGGCTTCGAGGAGATCCGCGGACTGCCCGCGGCCGAACGCAACCGGGTGGGCGAGATCATCTATCGCTTCTACGTCGGCTCTCTGTTCTCCTTCAACGAGTTCTGCGGCGATCCGCACCCGGGCAATCTGCTGCTGGGCGAGGACGGCCGGGTGGCGTTCCTGGACTTCGGCCTGTTCAACCGGATGGATCCCAAGCATGTGCAGGCGGAGATCGCCGGGATCCGGGCCGCCGCCGAGGATCGCGCGGAAGACCTGTGGCAGATCATGATCGACCGCGGCGTCATCGACGCGCCCGACGAGGTCAGTCCCGAGGAATGCCTGGAGTACGTGCTGGCCGCGTGCGAGTGGGCGGTGCTGGACGAGGAACTGACCATCACTCCCGAGCTGGCCAGCGGCGCGTTCGTGCTCGCCGTGGACCCGCGGGCCGGTGAGTACGCCGGGATGAAGCAGCAGAACCTGCCGCCGGAGCATCTGTTCTCCCGCCGCGCCGACTTCCTCACCTTCGGCGTGCTGGGCCAGCTGGAGGCGACCGCCAACTGGCACCGCATCGCCCGCGAATGGCTCTACGGCGATCCGCCGGTCACCGAGCTGGGCAAGGCGCACCACGCCTGGCTCGCGCAGCGACCCGACCTCGTCACTCGAACCACCGGACCGGCGCGCAAGCAGACCACCGGGAAACGACGCAAAAAAGCTTGAACAGATGGGAAACTCCATGGCAGACAGGGAATTCGATCTCGTGCTGTTCGGCGCGACCGGTTTCGTCGGCAGGCTCACCGCGGAATATCTGGCGGGCGCGGCGCCGGCCGGGGCACGGATCGCCCTGGCGGGCCGCTCACCGGAGAAGCTGACCAAGATCCGCGACGGTCTGGGCCCAGCCGCGGCGGAATGGCCACTGCTGGTAGCGGATTCGACCGATCAGTGCGCGCTGGACGGGCTCGTCGCGCGGACCAGGGTCGTGGTCACCACCGTCGGCCCGTACCTGCGCTACGGCCTGCCGCTGGCGCAGGCGTGCGCACAGGCCGGCACCCACTACGCCGACCTCACCGGCGAGCCGCTGTTCATCCGCGAATGCATCGACAGGTTCCATGA
Source organism: Nocardia wallacei (assembly GCF_029868745.1). Taxonomy (GTDB): domain Bacteria; phylum Actinomycetota; class Actinomycetes; order Mycobacteriales; family Mycobacteriaceae; genus Nocardia; species Nocardia wallacei_B. The sequence goes on from NZ_JARWOP010000058.1 coordinate 5,951, forward strand.
CCAGGCGGTGGCGAGCGGCGCGAAGATCGTGAATTCCTGTGGCTACGACTCGATTCCGTCGGATCTGAGTGTGTATCGGCTGTACCGGCGCTCGGTCGAGGACAACACCGGCGAACTCACCGACACCACCCTGGTCGCCTGGCTCAAGGGCGGCGCCAGCGGCGGCACGATCGACTCCGGGCGCGCCATGATGGAGGCGATCGCCGCCGATCCGGCCAAGGGGTCGGTGCTGTCGCATCCGTATTCGCTGAGCCCGGACAAGGCGATGGAGCCCGATGTCGGACGGCAGTCCGATCAGGCGCTGACCCGCGCCGCGAGCATCGACCCCAGTCTCGACGGCTGGGTCGCCACATTCGTGATGGCCGCGCACAACACCAAGATCGTGCGGCGCAGCAACGGCCTGCTGGGTTGGGTGTACGGCAAGAACTTCCACTATCGCGAGGTGATGAGCGCCGGTAAGTCGGCCGCCGCGCCGCTGGTCGCGGCCGGTATCGCCGGCGGCGTCGCGGCGGGCATGGCGACCGGGGCGCTGCTGTCGAAGGTGTCGGCGGGCCGTCGACTACTCGACCGGGTGCTGCCGAAACCGGGCACCGGCCCCAGCGCGGAGGCCCGCCGCAAGGGCTGGTTCACCATGAAGACCTTCGCGCACACCACCTCCGGCGCGAAGTACGTCTGCACCTTTGCCGGACAGGGAGATCCGGGTTACCAGGCCACCGCGGTGCTGCTCGGCGAGTCCGGTCTCAGCCTCGCCTACGACGACCTGCCCGAACTGGCAGGCATTCTCACCCCCGCCGCGGCGATGGGCGACCCCCTCACCGACCGCCTGCGCCGGGCCGGGATGACCATCGAGGTCGAGCGGGCCTGAAAACCGCTGCCTGGCAACGACGTCCCAGGTGCGCCACGCCCGCGCGGATCCGAGTCCGGAAACTCGTATCGCGCAACGCCTTTCACAAGCCGCCCCGGTCGAGGGTGTGCCGGGTCACAACCTCGACCCGCGCCGCCGGAGGTTACGCTCCGGTAATGTCCCGATCGGGACAGGTGGGTGGTGAGTGGAAGGGGGCAGTCGGGTGGGTGTACCGGATACCGGACAGCAGGCCGCTCGCGAACTCTATGCCGCGGCAACGGGTTCCGGCGGCAGGGCCTTCGAGATCGCCGAGGATGTCGCGCGCAACCTGGCCGCGGCGTGTGACCGGCTGGTCGAGGATCTCCAGAAGGCCCGGGCCACCGAACATCAGCTGACCACCGTCACCGGTTTCGCCGACCTGCCCTCGGGCCATCAGCTCACCCGCGGCTTCGCGGGCAAGGGCCGCGAATACCTCGATACCGTGCTCTCGTTCCAGGAGACGGCGCTGCTGTTCAAGGCCGCGTACCTGGCCGCGGGCAAGCATTTCGCCGAGGCCGAGGCCGCCAACCGGGCCGCCGTGGAACTGGCCGCCACCCGTTGGGAGGACCGGTGACCCCGGACGAGGCCGACCCGCCCTACGTTCCGGATCGGGAACTGTTCGGCGCGCATACGCACCAGGAGCTGTGGGACCGCGTGCACGAGGCGCTGGACCCGGGCGCGCTGGGGCAGGCGGCCGACGCCTGGCACCGCAATGCCGAACTGGTCGGCGAGGCGTTCCGCGCGTTCTCCGACAGCACCAATGCCGAGTTCGCCCGCTGGACCGGCCAGGCCCGGGACGCGGCGTTGCGGGCCACCCGGGATCTGGTCGCCCGCGGGACCGCGATGTCGGAGGTCTGCGCCGCGGTACAGCGGCTGCTGGAATCCGATGCCGAAGCCGCACAAGCCATTCGGGACGCGATACCGCCGCCGCCACCGCCGTACCGGCCACTGGACGATCCGGCCGCCGAGGCGGTGCACGGCGGCCACCGCCGGATGGAATACGACCTGCACGCCGCGGCCGCCCTCGCCGACGCCCGCGACGTGATGGCCTACGTCTACAACCCGACCCTGCCCGCGTCCGGGGACCGCGTTCCCCGGTTCGCGCCGGCGCCATCCGGGCCCGGCTCGAGCGGGGGTCACCAGCAGTGAAATGGGTTCTCACCCCGGACGAGTTCACACACGTCTGGGCTACCGAGACCGGTCTGGACCGCCGTCCTTACCCCGTAAATTTGCTGCCCGCGGCCACCGCACGCACCGAATCCGAGTACGCCGCACTGGGTTTGCGCAGCCGCTACGCCCGCAACACCGACCCGGATCTGACCGCGGCGCTGATGCTGTGCGCCCGGACCGACGCCACCACCATCACGATCACCGGACAGCGTTCGGGCGCCGCCGACCCGGCCGCACCGGAACGCATCCTCGCCTTCGCCGCCGTCGTGCACCATCACGCCGGGCTCCTCGTCGCGGGCCCCGACACCGTGACCGTCACGGTCTGCCACGCCCGCGCGCTGGGCGCCAAGCTGGTGGAGGTGGTGGGCTCGGCGCCGCCCGGCCGGCAGGCGGCGATGCGCGAACCGCAGGACGAGGTACTGAAGCCGGATCCGCCGCCCCCGCTGGCCACCAACGGCCGCGGTGGCGCCGCCCGCTTCCGTCGCAAATTGCGCGAACCGGTCGACGCGCGCGGATTCATCACGGTGAGCGTGTCCCCCGACAACCCGATGTCGCCGCCGACCCGCCACCGCACCTGGCTTGACTTCAGTGGCGACGGCCGCTACCTGCTGACCACTGCCGCCGACCTCGTCCTGACGCCGGTGTCCGACACCGACTTCGCGGGCCAGCTGATGAAGCTGGCGGGTATCCCCTGAGCGAGTCCGAGTGGCGTAGCGCCGGTAACCGGCGGCGGCCGCGCATACTGCACAGTTATGGCGAAATCCCCGTGGTCCGAACCGGTCGCCCAGGCCCTGCGCGCCGACGGCATCGAGCTGGCAGCGCTGCATCCTTCCGCCACACCGGGTTTCGAGGGCGGCAAGGCGGCCGGTGCGCGGTTGCTGGCCGAGCGCAGCCGGGTGCTGTCGGACCTGCAGGAAAAGCTGTTCGCCAACGGCCGCTCGGGCGATTCCCGCAGCGTGCTGCTGGTGCTGCAGGGCATGGACACCGCCGGTAAGGGCGGGATCGTGCGGCACGTCATCGGCTCGGTGGATCCGCAGGGCGTCGACCATGCCGCCTTCGGCGTGCCCACTCCCGCGGAGAAGCGCCACCACTACCTGTGGCGGATCCGCAAGCAGTTGCCGCGCGGCGGCCAGATCGGGGTGTTCGATCGCTCCCACTACGAGGACGTCCTGGTGGTCCGGGTGCACAACCTGGTGCCGCCGGAGGTCTGGAGCACCCGCTACGACGAGATCAACGAGTTCGAGCGCGAACTGGTCGATGCCGGCACCACGCTGGTCAAGGTGGCCATGTTCGTCTCGCTGGACGAGCAGAAGAAGCGGCTGGCGCGGCGACTGGACCGGCGCGACAAGTACTGGAAGTTCAACCCCGCCGACATCGATGAGCGCGGCTTCTGGCCGGCGTACCGGGAGGCCTACCAGGCGATGCTGGACCGCACCTCGACCGCGCACGCCCCCTGGTACGTGCTGCCCGCCGATCGGAAATGGTTTTCCCGGCTGGCCGTCACCGAGTTGCTGATCGATGCGCTGAGCGGCCTCGACCTGGACTGGCCGCCCGCGCGATTCGACGTCGAGGAACAGAAACGCCGCCTCGCCGCCTCCTGACGCGGCGGCCGATCCGCCCGAATCTCGAGGCTTTCTCAGGATCACCGGTGCGCTCGCGTCGGTCTCGACCCGTACCATCGCAGACGGCACCGGACGGCTGTCCGCACGAAGACACAGGAAGGCGACTCGAAGGTGAGCAAGAATCCGCGTGGTAAGAACCCACTGGCGTCGGTGCAGGGTACGGATCGCACCCGCACCATCTTGATCCAGGTGGGTGTCGGGGCCGTGCTGGTCGCGCTCATCGCCGCCATCGGCATCAGTGTCGCGGTGAAGCAGTCGAAGAAGAACGATCCCGGCCCCACCCCGTCGGTCGCCGCCCAGCCGGCCGGTCCGGACGCCGTTTCCGGTTCCATCACCGACAACGGCGCCATTCGCGTCGGCAAGCCCGGCGCCAAGGTCACCGTGCGCGTCGTCGCCGACCTGCAGTGCCCGGCCTGCCAGGCGTTCGAACAGGCCAACGGCAAGGTGCTCGAGGACGAGGTGCAGGCCGGTACGGCCGCGGTCGAGTACAACGTGATCGCCTTCCTGGACAAGATGTCGTCGGGGACGCGGTACTCCTCGCGCGGCGCGAATGCCGCCTACTGCGTGGCCGAGGCCGACCCCACCAAGTTCCTGCCCTGGCTGACCACCATGTACCAGCAGCAGCCGCCGGAGAACGGCACCGGCCTGACCGACGAGCAGATCGTGCAGATCACGCAGGCCGCCGGCTATACCGACCCGGCCACCGCGGAGTGCATCACCGGCGCCAAGTACGACAAGTACGTGCAGAAGATCACCAAGGACGTGCTGGGCGAGGGCATCCAGTCCACGCCGTCGGTGTTCGTGAACGGCAACGCGGTCAAGAGTTCGCAGGAACTCATGCAGCCGGACGGCCTGCGCCAGACCATCGAGGCCGCCGCGAAGTGACCCCTTCACGTTCCGCGTGGATCCTGCTGATCGGCGGGCTCGCGGGCTGGATCGCCTCGGTCACACTGACCGTGGAGCGGTTCAAGCTGTTCATGGATCCCGACTACAAGCCCTCGTGCAGCATCAACCCGATCCTGTCGTGCGGGTCGGTGATGGATACCGATCAGGCCGCGGTGTTCGGATTCCCCAACCCGCTGATCGGCGTGGTCGGGTTCTCGGTGCTGGTGACGCTGGCCGTGCTCGCCGTCGCCGGAGTCGGCTTCCCGAGCTGGATCTGGGGCGGGCTGTGGCTGGGCCTGGCGCTCGGGATCGTCTTCATCGGCTGGCTGATCTTCCAGAGCCTGTACCGGATCAACGCGCTGTGCCCGTACTGCATGGTGGTGTGGGCCGCCACGCCGATCCTGCTGGCGGTGGTCACCGATCAGCTGTGGCGCGACGCCCGCGGGCCGCTGCGCATCGTCGCGGAGTGGCGCTGGACCGTCGTGGTGGTGTTCTACGCGGTGGTGCTGCTGCTGGTGTTCCTGCGGTTCCAGGACTACTGGATGTCGCTGGTCTGAGGCGGCACACGTCCCCTCGGGATGGTTAGTTGGGCGGACCCGCCGCGAGCACCACGACGGCGGTGCGCTGGGAACCATCGGGCGCGGTGAGGTCCAGATGCACGGCATCGTTCGGTTTGCGCTGATTGAGAATGGCTTTCAGCGTTTGCACGGAGGTGACCGCGCGCCCATCGATGGCCGTGATCACCTCCCCTTCGGAGAGTCCGGCGGTGTAGGCGGGCATGCCGTAGACCGCGGATTCGATGCGCGCCCCCGCGGGCTTGGCGTTCGAGGTGATCACCCCCAGCGTGGCGGTGGGGCCCACGTGCACGGTGTCGGTCGGCATGCCCGAGCGGATCTGACGGACCACGCGCATGGCCGTATCGATCGGCACCGCGTAACCGCTCGCCCGGCCCGCCGCCTTCGCCAGATCACCGGTCGCGGCGGTGACGACGCCGACCACCGCGCCGTAGCGGTCGGCGAGCGCGCCGCCGGACTGCCCGGAGACCACCGGCGCGGCCACCTCGACCATTCCGGTCAATACCTTGCTCGAGTAGTCGGCGGAATCGCGCGCGGTGATCGAGGACCCGAGCGCCGTCACCGTGCCGGGTGTCGCAGTCGGGGTGCCGGTACCGCCCGCATTGCCGACGGCCAGCACCTCGTCACCGATGCGCAGCGCGGCCGAGCTACCGATGCGGGCCACCGGCAGATTCCCGGCGTTCGACAGCGACAGCAGCGCGATATCGGCGTCGGAGTCGTAGCCGAGCACCGTCGCGGCGTACCGGCCGCCGGTCCCGATGTCTCCGACGCTGATCGACTGCGCGCCCTTGACCACGTGGTGGCTGGTGAGCACCTGCCCGTCGGCGGTGAGCACGATGCCCGAGCCCGCCGCGCTCGTCCCGGCCGGCCGGATGGAAACGTTGATATTGGCCAGCTCGGGCTCCACCGCCGCGGCGACCGCGGCGGGGTCCATCGGCGGCAGCGGCGGGCCGAGCAGCGTCGCGGTGGGGTGGCCGACGTCGAAGGCCCAGCGCGGCAGGTCGCCCGCGTAGCCGAGGAAAGCGGCCCCGGCCAGCACCACCACGCACAGCGTGGCCATGGCGCGGCCCACCCGCACCGGTCGTCCGGCCCTACCCGCGCCTCGGTCGTCGGATCGCCGATCGTCGTACATGGCCACTCCCGCCTCGTGCGCACCCGTCGGGCTCCGGCGATTGTGTTTCTATATGTAGCAGCACCGCGAGCCGGGCGCGCCCGTTCTCGTGATACCTGTTTACCGCTCGACTGTTTCGGCCCGGTTGTCGGCCCGATACCGGCAATGATCCTGGGCGAGCCGAGGTTTCGCGACCCGGCCCGTCAATGATTCAGGGCCGCGACCGCGAACATGACGGCCGCTCCGGCGATCGTGCACAGCAGCACCAGCCGCGACGGCCGCCCGGCATGCGCCTCGGGCAGGATGTCGCCGGTCGCGAGATACAGCAGGAAGCCCGCGAAGTAGCCCAGGTACAGCCCGGCCAGATCGGCGGGAATGTGGACGAGCGTGCCGATCACCGCGCCCACCACCGGAGCCAGCGCGTCGAGCCACAACAGCAGCAGCGCCCGCCGATGGGCATTGCCGTACAGGGTCGGAATCGTGAAGGCGTTGAAGCCGTCGGCGAAGTCGTGGCAGATCACCGCGATCGCCACGGAGACGCCGAGCGCGGTCCCGGCCTGGAAGCCGACGCCGATGCTGAGGCCGTCGAGCATGCTGTGGAAGATCAGGCCGCAGGCGGCGACGATGCCGACCGATCGGAAATCGTGGGTGTGCCTGCCGAATTCGCTCTCGTGCCCGACGTGGATGGCCGTCGCCTGCTCGATGATGTGCACGGTGAAGAAGCCCACGACCGCCGCGACGACCGCGCCGGGCACCCCCGCCACCGTGTAGGACGACTCCGCCAGCGCGTCCGGGATCAGGTCGAAGGCGACCACGCCGAGCATGACGCCCGCCGCCAAGCCGAGCACGACGCGCTTGCGCTCGCCGATGCGGGCCGCGACCAGTCCGCCCGCCAGCGTCGAGATCAGGGAGATCAGCGAAAGCAGAATCGCCACGACGATCAGCATGTGGCACGGGCGAGCGCATATCGGGCAAATCCGGCCCGCGAGTTTTCCACGGCCCGGCCGGGCCGTTTGCCAAAGTAAACAATGCGGGAGTAGGCATGAACGCATGACCACGACCGCCGCCGCCTACGCCGTCTCGGGTCCCGAGGGGCCCTTCGCCAAGACCACGATCGAGCGCCGCGACCTCGGGCCGCACGATGTGCTGATCGACATCAAGTACGCGGGCATCTGTCATTCCGACATCCACACCGCCCGCGACGAGTGGCACGGCACCAGCTACCCCTGCGTCCCCGGACACGAGATCGCGGGCATCGTCGCCGCGGTCGGCTCGGCGGTGACCAAGTACCGGGCCGGCGATCGCGTCGGCGTCGGCTGCATGGTCGACTCGTGCGGCGAATGCGGACCCTGCGTCGCGGGCGAGGAGCAGTACTGCACCCGCGGCGCCGTGATGACCTACAACACCGCGGTGCCCGAGGAGGCCCAGCCGGGCGGCCACACCTACGGCGGTTACTCGACGCAGGTGGTCGTGACCGAGCATTTCGTGCTGTCGATCCCTGAGGGCATCGGCCTCGACGTGGCCGCGCCGCTGCTGTGCGCCGGGGTGACGCTGTTCTCGCCGCTGCGGCACTGGAACGCCGGGCCGGGCAAGAAGGTCGCGATCATCGGCATGGGCGGTCTCGGGCATATCGGAGTGAAGATCGCCGCGGCGATGGGCGCGGAGGTGACGGTGCTCAGCCACTCGCTGAGCAAGCAGGACGACGGCCGCCGCTTCGGCGCCCACCACTACTACGCCACCAGCGACAAGGAAACCTTCCGGACATTGCGCGGCGAATTCGACCTGATCCTCAACACCGTCTCCGCCGATCTGCCCATGGACCGGTACATGAAACTCCTGAACCTGGACGGCACCCTGGTCATCCTCGGCCTGCCCGACAATCCACTCGAGGTGAAACCGTTCACCCTGGCCGGTTTCCGCCGCTCCCTCGCCGGCTCGATGATCGGCGGCATCCCGCAAACCCAGGAGATGCTGAACTTCTGCGCCGCACACGGCATCGGCGCGGAAATCGAGGTGATCTCCGCCGACCGCATCGACGAGGCGTACGACCGAGTGGTCGCCAGCGACGTACGCTACCGCTTCGTCATCGACGCCGCGACCATGTGAGGCCGGGCTAGCCGTCGCCGTACGGCTCAGGTGTCCAGCCATTGCTCGATCTCCTCCAACTGCGCGGCGGCACAGACAATCTCGCGATTATCAGCGTCCAGCAACAGCCATTCGGCCCCGCTCCGGTGACCGCGCACGAGGATGTAGCCCAACCGCTCGGCCCTGGCCGCCAGGCGACGGATACGCGCGGAGGCCACGTCCCGATGCGTCCACCGCAGATACTTGTCGATCGAGTTCTTCACGAGTCCACCCGAAGTTGTTGGCGCCGAGAGGAATCCGGGACGATTCGACCCGCCGCCACGAGCGCGTCGAACGCGGCCCGCTTCCGCGCACAGCCGTGCTCCCGGTGCACCTGCATCCACCTGTGTGCCTCGGCGACCGTGAACGGCTCCTCCGGCGGGCCGCACACCCACACCTGCGCCCACTCCCCCGCACATCGCCGAGTCGCGGGTTTAGGAGTCGGCGCGGGCTGCTGCGGTGGTTCACCCGGCCACACGCACCCGACCGCAAGCACCGCGACACCACACGCCGCGACGACAGTCACGATGCTCGCCAACACATTCCACGTCTGCACCGCCGTTCACCGGCCATGGGCAACAACGAATCCGACCGCCCTCAGTCGGCCGGTCCGGACGGATCTTTGCGCCTGCTCGATCACTTGCCCGTACGTCATCGCTTCTCCGAAACCTGGTTGGGGAAAGGTGGTAGAGCGCCTCGGACCTCGCATGGCGGAAGGTTTGCCGCTGCGGCTACTTCCGGATGCATGACCCAGCTCACACCTCGATGCCCGCCCGCACAATCGTTTCCACGAACAATCTTCACTGCGAAAAAACGAACTGGGCTAGGCTGGCGGCGCTGTTTGCCCTGCTCAATGAATGGAGGAGGATGTGCCAGCTCAGCCGAACGTCCCATCGGTACCCCGTCGACAGGTTGCGCGCATCCTGTCCAAGCTTCACCGAGAATCCGGTCTCTACATCAAGGACGTCGCCGAACAGGTCGATCTCCATCACACGACCGTGACGAAGATGCTCAAAGGTCAACCGTGCAAGCTCAAGCACATCTACATCGATAAACTGTGTGAGATCTACCGCGCCTCGCCGGAAATCAAAGAGAATCTGAAAACCCTTGCTACGGAGGCGGAGTCAGCAAAGGGCTGGTGGCACAGTCTCGGTAATACCGAATCCATGAGTCAGCTGAGCACATACATCGCTCTCGAAGGCGCCGCCACGGCTCTCTCGATTTATCAGAACGCACGCATCCCTGGCCTGCTGCAGACAGCGGACTACGCCCGAGCCCTGCTCAGCACCAGTCCCGACCTGACAGCCGAGGAGGTCGAGCGCCACGTCGAGGTTCGATTGAGCAGGCAAGCCGCCTCGAGCGCTGCCAGGCCGAGGCTGGATGTGATTCTCGACGAGAGTGTCATCCGCCGACCGATCAGCGATCCGAGTTCGGCGACCGGTCAGATTCGCCGGATCATCTCCGCGTCCCGGCTTCCAGACGTCCACATTCGACTGGTGCCTTTCGACAACGGCCTCCACCCGGGCATCGAGGCAGGCCCCTTCATCATCCTGGAGTTCGACGCCCCTCGCGACATAGGGCCGGAGCCGCCGGTCGTCTACGTCGAATCCGGTGTGGGCAGCGCCCTGTACTTCGAGAAGGAGGATCAAGTGGCCCGGTATCGTCGCTATTGGGCCGGCATCGAGCGGGCTGCGTTGAGCGCGACGAAGACTCGCGCTTATCTGTCCAAGGTCGTGAAGGAGTTACCTCGGTGAGCATCCCGAATGCCGAGTGGTTCAAGAGCAGCTACAGCACACAGTCCGGCGAGTGCGTCGAAGTCGCTTTCCTCGATGACGGTGGGGTCGGAGTTCGTGACTCGAAAGACCCCGGTGGAGCGGTTTTGAGGTTCGTGCCCGGAGAATGGGACGCCTTCACGGTGGGAGTGAAAGAGGGCAGGTTCGGCGGTCCCCAAGGCTGACGTTCGTGTGGCGGCGACCGATGGAATAGGTTGCCGCCACAACCTTCTCGAAGTACCGGGCGTGGCCTACGACACAGTCGCATCGCACCACCGACAGGCAAGAACATCCCCGACGTTCCGATCCGACGCGCCGTGATCGGAAACAATTTCACTCAACCGCCTTGTGCAGCAGCAAAGTCGAGGCACTATCTGCGGGTTGCGCATCGCACATGTTCAACAGTGCGGAATCCGTTGCGCGACAGATCTTCAGATAATACCCAGCAATCGCTATTAGTCCCCCTCCTGGGAACTTCTCGCGCGACAAAGCAAACCGAGTGCCCTATGGTCTATCCCGGTCGCCCAATCCGGGGCAGACAAGCGGGAGGAATTAACAAGAATGAAGTTCGGAAAGATCACTGCTACCGTTTTCATGGCGATTGCCGCGACGGGGATCACGGCGGCAACCGCACATGGCGAGTCGGCGACGGTTAACGAGCAGCCGGCGGCAGTGACGGCGGGGGATGCAACTTCCGGCGTCGATCACGGAGTCAACTACCACACCACCGTTTCGCCGGTGGATCGCGCGGTCACCACCACTGTCGAGAACGGCCGGTTCGAGGTCGCGCAGAACGGCACCGTGGTGCTCCGTGCCGCGGACGGCTCGACACTCACCGAGCTGCCGCAGACCTACGAGCTCGGTGGACGCTCGATTCCCGTCGCGCAGCTGGTCGCCGCGGACGGTCACGAGGTGACCCTGACCCCGCAGCCCAGCGCCGAGGACATCGCCGAGCTGAAGAACATCGGCGCGATCGACAATCTTCGCGATCAGGTCATCAAGAACGGCGTCGGCGTGGTCATCGGCGTCATCGTGGGCGGTTTCATCGGCGCCCTGCTGGGCTTCGGAATTCTGTCGCTGATCACCGCGCCCATCGGCTGGGTCGTGGGCGGTATCGCCGGCGGATACATCCAGGGTGGCCAGGAATTCCTGGACGCCGTGCAGGCTGCCGCCACCGGCCAGCCGTGATCGCACGCAGCTGACGGCAATTGCGCCCGGGGGGGTTTGGTGCGCCCCGGCGCGTTTGTTTTAAAGCGCCCCCCCCGGGTCCAGTGGAAGAAGTACATCCAGCCGACCGCGTACGCGAGCTTCTCGCCGTAGAACTCACGGGCGTAGGAGACGAACGACCCCGACGACGGTCGGCGCAGCACCAGCTCGCCCAGCGCGCGCAGCACGAAGAAGACGAACAC
>NZ_JARWOP010000059.1 GCF_029868745.1 Nocardia wallacei
CGCCGCCCCGTCGGTCTCGAATTGGCGGGGGGCCCGCGTGGGCCGGGGGTGCACCACGCGCTGGGGCCGTGGGCATGTCGCGGCACCCGGGCGGGGGGGGCCCCCGGCGGCCGCGCCCCCCCCCGGCGATGGTGAACTCCGCGCCGGAGCGATCGATGGCCGCCTTCGCGGCGGCCAGGATTCGCGCGATGGCCTCGTCGTCGTCGCCGGGCGCCGCTCCGGACCAACCATGCGTACGCACCGCACTCCTCCCGCACAGATCACCGGAAAGCTTACCGGCCGTCTTGACCATACACATGGTGGTGGATGTATGGTCGTCGGCAGCTCATCCGGAGGAAAGGCACACCATGACCGCCGCGACGCCACCGCGCCCCAAGCAACTCGATTCGCCGATACTGCCGAAGATCTTCAAATACGCGGGCAGAGCCCAAGTGTGGGTCTACAAGCGGACGGGCGGCCGCATCGGCGGGAAGTGGCGTATCGGCGCGGGCTTCCGCAAACCGGTCCCGACCCTGCTGCTCGAGCATCGCGGCCGGAAATCCGGCGCCACGTACACCACGCCGCTGCTCTACATCACCGATGGCGACGACGTCGTCATCGTCGCCTCCCAGGGCGGCCTCCGTCATCACCCGCAGTGGTACCGCAACCTGTGCGCCCACCCCGATGCCCACATCCAGATCGGCCGGGACCGCCGGGCGGTCCACGCCGTCACCGCCGACCCGGACGAGCGCGCCCGCCTGTGGCCCCTGCTCCTCGACGCCTACGCCGACTTCGACACCTACCAGTCCTGGACGGATCGCGAGATCCCGGTGGTCGTCCTGCGTCCCCGCTCGTATTGACGTCAGCCGCCGTCTCGGTCAGACTTGCACACCAACCGGACCCTACAGTCCGGTTGGCGCCGTCACCGGGCGATGCCGGTCGGAAGCCGGTCGAGGAAGGCGGATTTCGAATGCGGAGCAGGATTCTCGCCACGCTGGTCGCGGCGATCGTGGCGGGTAGTGCGGGGGTGGGCGCGGCGGAGCCCGCCGGAGTGCCGTCGCTCGGGCCGTCGTTCCTCTGGGGTGTCGCGTCGTCCGGTTTCCAGAGCGAAGGGCATGCGGCCGACAGCAATTGGAGCCGCTACGCCGCGTCGCGCGAGGCCTACGGTGATTCCGTCGACTTCTTCCACCGCTATCGCGAGGACATCGGCCTGGCGCGGGACCTGGGTGCGCGGGTGTATCGGATCAGCGTGGAATGGTCACGGCTGCAACCACATCCGGGGGAGTGGGACGAGGAAGGATTCCGCTTCTACGACGACGTGATCGCCGCGATCCGGGACGCGGGCATGCGCCCGATGCTCACCTTGGATCACTGGGCGTATCCGGGCTGGGAGGTCGACCGCGGCGGCTGGCGCAATCCGGGCGTCGTGGACGACTGGCTGGCCAACGCGCGAAAAGTGGTGGACCGGTACGCGCGCTTCGACCCGCTGTGGGTCACGTTCAACGAACCGGCGTTCTACAGCATGCACGAATTGCGCATGGGCAACATGGGTGTCGGCGACATCCCGGCATTGAACGATCGTCTCGTCGCCGCCCACGACGCGGTGTACGACTACATCCACGCCCGGCAGCCCGGCGCGATGGTGACCAGCAATGTCGCCTTCGCCGCGAGTGGACAGGCGCTCACCGACGCGCTGTTCGAGGACCGGGTGGCCGCGAAGCTGGACTACATCGGCATCGACTACTACTACGGCGCCTCGCTGGCGCATCCGGAAGGATCCAACCCGGTCGCCGCCGACGCGCCCTGGGAGCTGTCGATCACGCCGGAGGGCATCTATTACGCGCTGCGCTATTTCGACCGCAAGTTTCCCGGTAAACCGCTGTACATCGTGGAGAACGGCATGCCGACCGAGAACGGTAAGCCCCGCGCCGACGGCTGGGACCGGGCGGACGATCTGCGCGACACCGTCTACTGGCTGCAACGCGCCCGCGCAGACGGCATGAACGTCATCGGCTACAACTACTGGAGCCTCACCGACAATTACGAATGGGGCAGTTACGCACCGCGATACGGTCTCTACACCGTCGATGTCGCCACCGACCCGACCCTGACCCGCCGCCCCACCGACGGCGTCCCCGCCTTTCGCGACATCATCGCCCGCGGCGGCGTCCCCGCGGATTATCGACCCACCCGCCCACCGGCCTGGTGTTCGATGGTCGACCTACCCTCCAGCTGCCTGGCCCCGGTCGCACCACCACGATGACGCGCAGCAGCAGGGGCGGCATGCCAACTGCGGCAACGCAATCGGTAGTAGGCAACAAGACCGTCGCACCGTTACCGTGGCGCACCGATTGCCGGCGCGTCGCTCGGTACGGAATAGAACGCGCGAGTCAGCAGCGCCCATCCGCGCTCCGCGGCGGCGGGGCGCTCGGCGGTGGGTGTCTTGTGCAGCAGCCCCGCCAGCATGCTGATGCCGACGAACACCTCGTCGACGGTCAAGTCCGCCCGCAGCCCGCCGCGCAGGTCCTCCTCGGCGAGTTTGGCTTTCAGCAATCGGATGACCCGCTGACCGGGTTCGTAGAGCCGCCCGTCGGAACTGTCGCCCGGATCGAGCACGGCGATGAACGCGACCGAGGCGACCAACTGCTCGACGATCGCGCCGATCACCTGCCCGGCGGTGCTGTCGCCCTCGGCGGCGAACCGCTCCAGCTCGCTCACGATATCCTCGAACACCGCGACGATGACGTCCGCCCGCGTCGGAAAGTGCCGATACAGACTACCTTTGCCCACTCCGGCCCGCTGCGCGATCAACGCCATCGGCGCATCCGCTCCGTACTCCGTGAGCACCTCCCGAGCCGCGCCGATCAGCGCCACTCGATTGGCCGCCGCAGCCGCCGGCCCCCGATTGGCCCGCCGCACAGTCGTCATCCCGGTGACACTACGTACCGCCCGACCACCGCCGCCACCGCCCGGGCTACATCGGGAAGCAGCGGGCGAAGGCCAGGAGGAGGCGGGGGGAGCCGTAGGGCCTGATGCGGCCGAGCAGGATGGCTCCGGGGAGGACCGACTTCTTGGACAGCAGGCGAAGCCAGGTGCGGGAGTCGGCGGTGATGCGGATGTCGGCGGCGCCCTGGTGGCCGTCGGTGATCTCCAGGGTGCGTTCGCGGATCGCCACGGTGATCCGGCGCCGCTCGGCGCCGGTGAAGGTGAAGTGGTAGGTCGCGTTCAGGCCGCGGGATTGCTCGCGCTGGAACAGCAGTGGCATCCCGGCCACGAAGCGGGCGATGCTGGTCGGGCGCAGGCCGCGGCCGACGAACTTGGTCTGCTTCTCCGGAAATCGTTGCGCGACATACTGTTCGGCGTCCGATCCGCGGACGACGTAGACCGTTTCGGCCTTGTGTTGCAACGGGCGCACCACATCGTTGAGGTGCGCCTTGCTGTTGTCGAGATAGGCGCCGATGACGTCCTCGCCCGCCGGGCACACCGACATGCAGTACGCCGCTTTGTAATTGGCGCCGAACGACAGGCTCTGCCACATGGACGCGGTCTCGCTGTCGGCGACGCGGGAACGGTAGTCCGCGGCATCGCGGCTGTCGGCGATCTGTTCCACCCACTCCCCGAAATTGCCGAGGAACTCCCGGTAGTTGTGGGTGTAGCAGGCGGAGAAGTCGAAGCGGCCGTCCGCTGCGATGGCCCCGGTCGGGCAGGCCGCCACGCACAGCTTGCATTCCAGGCACGGGTCGAAGTCGATCGGGCGGGAGTACTCGCCGATCTCGGCGTCGATCACGACGGTGCCGAGCAGCACGAAGCTCCCGAACTGCGGATGGATGACATTGCGGTGGATGCCCATCTTGCCCAGCCCGGCCGCCACCGCCACCGGCTTGTGCGAGACGACCCAGATCCGATCCGGGAAGCGGTCCATCTCCATCGGGAACCCGACGGCCGGATTCAGCGCCCGCACGCCCCGCTCCTGCAGCGCCGACACGATCCGGCGCGCCACGTCGTTGGTGTCGTCGGCGGCGTGATGGAACTCCAGATTCGCCACCGAACGCGCCGGACTGCGGATGCTGTCACGGTTCATCCGGCACGCGAAACCGATCAGGGCGCGGGCGCCGGGCAGCGCGGAGTCGATCTCGGCGCGCTCGTCGCGGAGTTCCGGACGGTCGATCTCGACGAATCCGACATCGTCGGCGCCGGCCTGTAATGCCAGCTCGCGCAGCCATTTCGCATCCAGCGGCCCCCGCCGCAGCACCGAATCGGCGGAGCGCTCGCGAACCCGGATGACGGTGGGATGGTCGTCGAGCCTGCTCCGCTTGTCCATCCGGCTACACCTGTTCGTCGGCCGTATTTCCTGCCGCGCGCATCGTAGCGAAACGCGCCTCAGTGCAGTGCGCTGCCCGCCTGCCACTCCTCCCACGGAATGGTCCAGTCGCCGTTGTCCCACGACTGCAGCGGCGGTCCGGTGGTGTTGCGGACCTCCACCACATCGCCCGGCACCGCGAAGTTGTAGAACCATTTGGCGTTCTCGCCGTTGAGGTTCAGGCAACCGTGTGAGGTGTTCTGGCTGCCCTGCGCCCACACCGTGGAGTCCAGTTGGTGCAGGTAGACGCCGTCGGCGCTGATCCGGGTGGCCCAGTTGATGGTCTCCTTGTAGCCGAGCCGGGAGTTCACCGGCAGGCCGTAGCTGGCGGAGTCCATGATCACCGGGTTGCCCTTGTCCATCACCGTGTAGACCCCGGTCGGGGTGTTGAAGTAGATGGTCTTGTTGCCGACCTGCTCGCTGCCGCCGCGCCCCATCGAGGTGGGCATGGTGCGGATCAGCTTCCCGTCCTCGAACACCTGCACCTGATGGGTGTTGTCGTCGGCGATCGAGATGTGCGACGGGCCGATGGTGAAGGTGGTCTTGGAGTCCTCCTGCCCGTACATTCCGTCGCCGAGTTCCGCGCCGAAGATGTTCGCCGCCACCGTCACCTTGGTCTTCGAGGCCCAGTACTGCTGCGGACGCCAGTGCGCGTTGCGGTCGTCGAGCCAGTACCAGGAGCCCTGGACCGGCGGATCGGAGGTCACGCTCAGCCGCTTCTCGGCGGCCGCCCGGTCCGGGATCGGTTCGTCGAAGTGCGCGACGATCACGGTGCCGACCCCGTAGGTACCGCCGTCGGCCAGCGGCAGGCCGCCCGTGGTGGTCAGGTAGGCCTTGGTCTGGTTGCCCGGCGTCAAGGTCGAGAAGGAAGCCGTCAAGGGTCCGCTGGGACCGCTGATCGTCACGCCCTGCGCGGTAACCTGATAGGTATGGCCGTAACCGAGCGGGCCGGTCGGTTTCCAAGCCGTTTTGTCCGGTGTGAGAATTCCCTCCACCGGTTTGCCCTGTTCGTTGGTCATCGAGACCGACGTCAGAATGCCATCGGAGGTGGATACCTCGATTTTGCCTAGCGGGTCGACATCCTCACTCCCGGCTGCCGGGGTCACCGAGAGCACCGGCGCCGCCGGTTTCGGTGTAGCCGGGCCCGGTTTCGTACCGGAACCCGACGAGGATGAGCACGCGGCCATCAGCATCGTCACCAGGGCGATAACGCCCAATGCGACACAGAATCGGCAGCGGCGACCTGACATGGTGTCTCCTGCGCTCGCCGTGCGCCTGCCGAGCGAGTCCCCCGCAGCGCACCATCGCCTAACTGTCTTGCCGGGTAGTTTACGGGGAGACCCGGTGAGGGGGCACATCGAGGTGTTGCCCCACGTTTACGAAACGGTTGTCCGGGGTACTCCAGTTACCGTTCTCTGCCCTCCGTAACCGTGCCCTCGTGGCGCTGGGGCACCAGGCCGAGTATCTGCTAGGGAAGAAGCTATGAGCGCTAACCTGATGATCGTAGAAGACGACGACCGGGTCCGGAGCGCCCTGCGGCTGGCCATGGAGGATGAGGGCTACGACGTCGAGGAGGCCGAAGAAGCGGAGGATGCCCTCGAGCATCTGCGCGACAACGGCGCACCCGATGTGATGATCGTCGATCTGATGCTGGGGGAGATGGACGGATTCTCCTGTATTCGTGAGATCCGCCGCGATCACGATGTGCCGATAATAGTGGTCAGCGCGCGTGACGATACTCACGATGTGGTGGCCGCGCTGGAGGCCGGCGCGGACGATTTCGTGACCAAGCCGTTCGAGATCAAGGAGATCACCGCGCGCATGCGGGCGCTGCGCCGCCGCGCGCAGCAGTTCGCCGAGCCGGACCCGGAGCCGGCCGCTCCCGAGGAGATGGTGCTCGACGCCGATCCCGACGAGCCGCTGGTGTTGTCGGTCGACGGCGGCACGGTGCGCCGCGGCGACGAGGAACTGCACCTGACGCTCACCGAGTTCCGGCTGCTGTGCGAACTCGCGGAGACGCCGGGCCGGGTGCTCTCCCGCAGCGTGCTACTCGAAAGAGTCTGGGACCGTGGCTTTTTCGGCGACGAGCGGATAGTCGACGTGCACGTGCGCCGGCTGCGCACCAAGATCGAGCAGGATCCCTCGGAGCCCTGTGTCGTCGTCACCGTGCGAGGGCTCGGTTACCGACTCGATGTCCAGCGCTGAGCCGCGCCGGGGACTGCGCGAGCTGAGCCGCCAAAGTCTGCGCGGCCGAGCGATTTTCGCGTTCGCCGTGATGTCCGGCCTGGTGTCGGGGCTGTTCGTGGTGATCGTGTCGGTCGCGTCCGAAGGTTTCTGGCTGCCCCTCGCGATCTGCCTGGTCGGGGGGACCGCGGTGGGCGCCGGATTCGGACTGTGGCTGTCGCGGCGACTGCTGATTCCGCTGCGCCGGTTGACCCGGACCGCGGCGCGGATCGCCTCGGGTGAACTCGGCACCCGGCTGCCCGACACCGATGATCCCGATCTGGCGCCGACGGTGGACGCGTTCAACACCATGGTCGATTCTTTACAACGGCGTATCGATCGCGAGCGGCGGCTCGTCGGTGACGTGAGTCACGAACTGCGCACGCCGTTGACGACGCTCACCACGAGTGTCGGGGTGATGTCCCGTTACGAGGACGAGTTGCCGCAGCGGTCGCGCCACGCGCTGGTCCTGGTGCGCGCGGAGCTGGAACACCTGCGCCGCCTGCTCGATGATCTGCTGGCCCTGGCCCGCGCGGAAGCGCGGATGCACCGGGCCGACGCCGAGCCGGTCTCGGTGCGCGAGTTGCTCACCCACACCCTGTCCGAACTGCGCTATCCGCCGGATCTGCTGAGCGTCGCCGCCGACGCCACGGTGACCGGACGCAAGCTGGAACTCGAACGCGCCCTGGTGAATCTGCTCGAGAACGCCGATCGCCACGGCGGCGGGGTGATGTCGGTGGGCGTGGACCGGGCCGGCGCCCAGGTGGTGATCACCGTGGACGACCACGGACCCGGTGTGGCGCCGCAGGATCGGCAGCGCATATTCGAACGTTTCGTGACGGTGCGTCGTGGCCGCCGCACCGCCGCGGGCACCGGCATCGGTCTGGCTCTCGTCGCCGAAACCGTTGCCGCACATGGCGGAACCGTGGAATGCACGGATCGACCGGGGGGTGGCGCGCGCTTCGTCGTACGGTTGCCCGCAACGTGACGAAATTCACTGATTAAACGGATGTAACGTAACCGTAATGAAGTCGACCGGTTGGCCTCAAAGTTCATTGGCAATTCTGGAAGGGTGATAGAGACCCGAACAAGGAGTACTCCATTCGGTTCGCCTCCCCCCGATAGGCAAGATTCAGATCGGGATACCTCTGCGCCTGCGGTGATTCGCACGCCGCGGCTCGGTGACGGGGCGCCGATGTGGCGTATTGCCGTCGAATCCCAGGTATTGGATGCAAATTCCAGCTACGCCTACCTCCTGTGGTGCCGAGATTTCCGGGCAACGTCCGTTGTCGCCGAAATCGGATCGGAAATCGCGGGCTTCGTCACCGGATATCTCCGGCCCGAGGCGCCGGACACGGTATTCGTGTGGCAGGTCGCCGTCGACCACGCCTTCCGCGGTCGCGGGCTGGGTGTGGCGATGCTGGATCAGTTGGTGGACAACGTCGCCGAGCACGGCGTATCGACGCTGGAGACGACGATCTCGCCCGACAACGCAGCCTCGCAGGCGATGTTCGCCTCGTTGGCGCGGCGCCGGGGCGCCCAGCTGACGCAAGAGTCGTTATTCGAACCGCAAGATTTCCCGGACGGTCACGAATCAGAGGACCTGTACCGGATCGCGCCATTGCATTCTGTGGCGCACACCACACGAAAGGATCATCGATGACCACCGCTGAGATGACCGTTTTCGAATCGCTCGAATCCAATGTTCGTGGCTACTGCCGATCTTGGCCGACCCTGTTCGACACCGCGCAGGGTTCGTGGATCCGCGACGGCAGCGGCCGGGACTATCTGGATTTCTTCGCCGGCGCCGGCGCACTGAACTACGGCCATAACAATCCCGTGCTCAAGCAGGCGCTGATCGATTACATCTCGCGCGACGGCATCACGCACGGACTGGATATGTCCACCGTGGCCAAGCAGCAGTTGCTGGAGACGATCGACACCGTGCTGCTCGATCCGCGCGGCCTGGACTACAAGGTGCAGTTCCCCGGCCCGACCGGCGCCAACGCCGTCGAGGCCGCGCTGAAGCTGGCGCGCAAGATCACCGGGCGCACGACAATTCTCAACTTCACCAACGCATTTCACGGCATGACGCTGGGCGCGCTGTCGGTCACCGGCAACGCCACCAAGCGGGCCGGCGCGGGAGTGCCGCTGGTGCATGTGAATCCGATGCCCTATGACGGCTACCTGGAGGGCGCCGACGAGCTGGCCTGGATGGAGAAGGTCCTCGACGACGGCTCGTCCGGTGTGGACAAGCCCGCCGCCGTGATCGTGGAGACCGTGCAGGGTGAGGGCGGTGTCAACGTCGCGCGCGCGGAGTGGCTGAAGCGGCTGTCGGAGCTGTGCGCGACGCGCGACATCCTGCTGATCGTCGACGACGTGCAGATGGGTTGCGGCCGCACCGGCCCGTTCTTCTCCTTCGAGATCGCGGGCATCACCCCCGACATCGTCACGCTGTCGAAGTCGATCGGCGGCTACGGCATGCCACTGGCGCTGGTGCTGATGCGGCGCGAGCTGGACCAGTGGGCCCCGGGTGAGCACAACGGCACCTTCCGCGGCAACAACCCGGCCTTCGTGACCGCGACCGCCGCGCTGGAGCATTTCTGGTCCGACACCCGCCTCGCCGAGGGGACCGCCGCCAAGGGCGCGCGCATCCACAAGTCCTTCAGCGAGCTGTCGGAGAATTACGATGGCGTGTCGACCCGTGGCCGCGGCTTGGTGCACGGCCTGGTGTTCGACGAGCCGTCGGAGGCGAACAAGGTCAGCCGGATCGCCTTCGAACAGGGGTTGCTGGTCGAGACCTCCGGCGCGGAGGATGAGGTGGTGAAGCTGCTGCCGCCGCTGACCATTACCGATGACGAACTCGACCACGGCCTGGGCATCCTGGGCAACGCGGTCGACATGGCCCGAGGAGGCAACTGACCATGATCGTGCGCACTACGGAGGAGATCACCGGCACCGACCGCGACGTCGCGGACGCCGGCTGGCGCAGCAAGCGGATCATTCTCGGGGGCGACAAGGTCGGTTTTTCTTTTCACGAGACCACGATTCAGGCCGGCACCGTGCACGAGTTCCATTACGCCAACCACGTCGAGGCGGTGTGGTTGATCGAGGGTGAGGCCACTCTCACCGATTTGGACAACGGTGTCAGCTACGAATTGGGGCCTGGCTCGATGTATCTGCTGAACGGACACGAGCGTCACCGCATCGAGACGCGCACGCAGATGCGGGCGTTGTGTGTGTTCAATCCGCCGGTCACGGGCCAGGAGGTGCACGACGAGAACGGCGTCTATCCGTTGGTCGCCGTTCCAGACTAGGTAGGAGGACAACACCGCGATGACGTTGGCCGACAGTCGAATCGATCGTTACCGCACCCGAACGCTGACCGCGGTGCCGCCGATCGAACGCAATGATCCGACCGTGTGGGGCCGGATCACCTCGCCGGAGCTGGCGAACTTCGACGCCGACGGGTACGCGATCATCGACCAGCTGCTGTCGCCGGAGGAGGTGGCCGATTTCTCCCTGGAGATCGACCGCCTGGCCGCCGATCCCGAACTTCGCCTGGACGATCGGGTGATCATCGAGAAGAAGTCGAACCGGGTGCGGTCGATCTTCGAGGTGCACAAGATCAGTTGGGCCGTCGCGGATCTGATCCGGGACGAGCGTGTGGTCGGGCTTGCCCGGCAGGTGCTCGGCTCCGAGGTGTACATCCACCAGAGCCGGGTCAACTACATGCCGGGTTTCGAGGGCGCGGGGTTCTACTGGCACTCCGACTTCGAGACCTGGCATGCCGAGGACGGGATGCCCTCCCCGCGAGCGGTAAGCCTGTCGATCGCGTTGACAGAGAATTACCCGTTCAACGGCAGCCTGATGGTGATGCCGGGTTCGCAGCGCACATTCGTGCCGTGTCAGGGTGAGACCCCGGCCGAGCATTACCGGGAATCGTTGCGGGAGCAGGAGATCGGCGTGCCCTCGCATGCCGACATCACCGATCTGGCCAACAAGCACGGCATCGCGCAGTTCACCGGTGCGCGCGGGTCGGCGCTGCTGTTCGATTCGAACATCATGCACGCCTCGGCCAACAACATCACGCCGTTCCCGCGCTCGAACATCTTCCTGGTGTTCAACAGCGTGGAGAACACCCTCGTGCAGGAACCGTACGCGGCCAGGGAGATCCGGCCGACGTACATCGCCGCACGGGACTTCGATCCCGTCCGGTAACAGGATCCCGCGGCGCGCAACGGAGCGCGGTGTGGAGTCGGGTCGGCCGCCGAGCGAGCGCGGTAGCGGTCGAACACCGAAAGACGAGGCGCCGTGCGGGTTTAGCAGCGGGCGGCGCCGCGGGGGGTGGGTGGAAGTGCGGGGGGGGGAGGGGGGCGTTG
>NZ_JARWOP010000060.1 GCF_029868745.1 Nocardia wallacei
GGGCACAGACCCCGCCGTCGCCGCTGTCGCACCGAGGATCCCCGCCGCCGACAGCGTGACGAGGAACGCTCGCACCGCGCCTCTCATGATCCACCACCGGAGCGCGGACCGCCGAGAGATGATCCCCGCTGCGGCCCCGGCGCGGCCCCCCCACACCGACAGGGATTGAAGTTCGATCGGCATTTCCCATGCTGGACCACACCACTTCCCGCGCCCACGGCCCCCTGGGCACGGGGAATGTCAGCGCTTGGGGTCGTACTGGTAGAAGCCCGCGCCTACCTTCTTGCCGAGGAGGCCCGCCTCCACCATTCGCATGAGGAGTGGGGGCGCGGAGTAGAGGGGCTCCTTGAATTCCGCGTACATGGAGTCGGCGATGGACTTCACCGTGTCGAGGCCGACGAGATCGGTGAGGGCGAGCGGGCCCATGGGGTGGGCGCAGCCGAGCACCATCGCCTTGTCGACGTCGTCCTTGGTCGCGAAGCCGGACTCGACCATGCGGATCGCCGAGAGCAGGTACGGCACCAGCAGCGCGTTCACGACGAAGCCGGAACGGTCGGCCGAGCGCACGACCTGCTTGCCGAGCACCTCGCCCGCGAAGTTCTCCGCGCGCTTGGACACCGCCTCGCTGGTCTTGAGCGTGGTCACCAATTCGACCAGGGGCAGCACCGGCACCGGGTTGAAGAAGTGCATGCCGACCACGCGATCGGGATTGGCGGTGGCCATGGCGATCTTCATGATCGGGATGGAGGAGGTGTTGGAGGCCAGCACCGCGTTCGGATCGGTGACGACCTTGTCCAGGTCGGCGAAGATCGAGGTCTTCACCTCCTCGTTCTCCACGACCGCCTCGACCACCAGCTGGCGGTCGGCGAAGTCGCCGAGATCGGAGGTGAAGCGTAGCCGCCAAGCGGCCTGCTCACGCTCCCGCTCGGTGATCTTGCCACTGGAGACGCCCCGGTCGAGCGAGCGCAGGATGCGGGCGCGGCCGGCGGCGGCCAGTTCCCGGGTCTGTTCGAACACGAGGACATCGACGTGGGCCCCGGCGGCCCCCACCCCCCTAACCGCGCCCCAAAGTGCGGCGCC
>NZ_JARWOP010000061.1 GCF_029868745.1 Nocardia wallacei
GGTGCACTGGTACAACACCCAGCGCCTCCACTCGTCGATCGGCTACCTGCCGCCGGTCGAATACGAACACCTCTACCATCAACAGAGCATCTCAGCCGAGGTGGCCTGAACCCGAGTCTCCACCGGATCCAGGACGGTTCATCTCGTGGATCCCCGATACGCATGGTCAGCGTGGCAAGCCGCGTCAACGAGAAGGTTCGCGACCGAGGATAATTCTGACCTTGTCGCCGTACGGCCTGACTGATCCGAGGCCCGGCCAGCTCTATTTGCTTTCGTGCCAGCGCAACGGGTGCAAGGGCCTTGCCAGTGCTGCCCATGTGCTCGGCTTCGTCGTAGTAGCACATCCAGGGCGCATACTCGCCCGGCGTGCGGTCGGCGAAATGCTCGTCTGAGCGCGCGACCTCATTCAGTGCCTCATCGGTGCGGCCGAGGGCAGCGAGAAACTGTGCTCGCAACGCCGCGAGCATCGCGCGGGTAGTTGCGGAGAGCCGGTCGGACCGCACTCGAGCAAGTTCGATCAATGACAGAGCATCATCGGTGCTGCGGGTGTAGGCGGTCATGCGTGCCATGTCGGCTAGCGTGCTTGCCCGTAGCTCCCATGAACCGGCAGAGTCCGCGCACCACAGCGCAAATCGGGCATGCTGCTCGGCTGCGGCGAAGTCGGCGACATCGAACGCGGCGAACGCCGCCACACCACTCAGATTTCCGATGGCTTCGAACAATGCGCCCTGTGTCGCAGGTGCGATCTCCCCGCGTAGAAGCGGCGCGAACCGGTACAGCTCTCGGGCTGCGGAAGTAGTGGCCGATCCGCCTCCATGAAGGTTTTCCGTGGCTGCGGCACGCCGCGCAGCCTCTTTCACCTCGTCGACATCGGAGCAAGCGACACTGCCGGTGAGCCTGGTCTCAGGTACATAATTGGCAGGCGCGAACTCTAAAATGAAGGGGCTGAAAACGTTTGCGGTGAGCGATGTACCAGGCTCGTCCATCCTGTGAGATGTGTTTGTGCGAGCCTGTCGCCTCATTTTCAGGTCGGCCTTGGCTTGGGCGCGAAGGGCGATCAGTTCGCCGTTGGCGCCGAGTGCGGTATCGAGCGCCGCGACGAGTTCTTGCGAGGGGAAAGTGGCGTCTTCCCACTCGGTCATCGAGACGTACTGGCGTGAGTATCCGACGCTGGCTGCTAGTGCGCGCTGGCTGAGCCCTGCGTCGAGCCGCAATCGCTTGATTTCGCGCGCCAGCTGGTCCGGTTGCTGGTTGCCGTTTAGTTGGCCTGCCGGGTCCCCTGTCCATGGGTCCATTCTGACCCATTACACGGGGGTGGG
>NZ_JARWOP010000062.1 GCF_029868745.1 Nocardia wallacei
CGCCCGGCGGGCCCGCGGGCCGCGCCCCATTGGGGGCCCGCGCCGCGGCGGTAGCCGCAGCGGTAGCGCTCGCTGCCTGTGGTGTGGCTGTCGTCCTGCTCGGAAGCCGAGGAACGACTGCTTCCGCCGACGCCATGGCGACACTGGGCCGCGCCGCCTTCGCCCTCGGCGGCCCGGTGCACACGCTACTGCTGGGCGGCGTGACGCTCGGCTGGGCACTCACCCTGCACCGAATCGGTGGCAGCAAACCCGCGACCGTGGCCATGGGCATCCTCTCGGCGCTCTGCGTCCTGTCGACGGGTGCTCTGTTCAGCGACGCGCTCGTCCCGCTGGTCCCCATCGGGCGATTTCCCACGATGCTCGGCCTACTGCTCGGCACCGTGCGTTGGCTGCCCCGCCCGGAAACATAGGACGGCGGTGGTGGCCTCGGTCCGCGTGTCGAGCCGAACCGATGCCGGGCAGGCTGATGCGCAACCCGTGCAGCCTGGCCGGCGGCTCGGCGCTGCCACCGACCGCGCCACCGCGCACCGCAGCGATGACCGCCGGCGGCAGCATCGTCAACGTGGCATCCTCCGCAGCCGATCAGGGCGTGGCCGGGCTCGCCGACTATGTGGCCGCCAAACCATGCAGCCGACGGCATCCGTATCAATGCGGTTTTTCCGGAGATCGCTCGGGCCACTTCTGCAGGTTGTCCGAGTCGGCGTAGCGGCAGCGTTCGCGCGACGTCCGCACGAGCCTGCGCACCTGCCCGCTCCAGACCGTCGGTATGGAGCGTCCTATGGTCTCACTGGCAACCCGTAGCCCGGCCGCTGATCGGGCACCGGTGAATCGCCGCTCGCCTACCAGGGCCGTCTGGCCGCTCGTAGTTCAGCCAGGGACATGCCACGACGGCGCCGGACCAGGCTGCGCAGAGTGCCCGCGTGGAGATAGCCGACCTTCGTGGCGACAGCGTCCACCGTCAGTTCGGTGGTCCACAACAGCCGGGTGGCACGCTCGAGCCTGATGTCATCGACGAAATCCTTGGGAGACATGCCCAGTTCGGCGTGCGTGGCGCGTTGCAGGCTCCGCTCGGTGACGCCGAGACCGTGAGCGACCTGCGAAATACTGAACTGTTGATCGAGGTGGTCACGAACCCACCGTTCGAAAGCCGCGGTCAGCGAGTTGCCGCGGGCGACGACCTCCGCTATCGAGAAGTTCGCCTGGGAACTTCGATTGCCCACCGCCATGTACTTGCCTACGAGTTCGGCCAGAGCCGGACTCTTCTCCTGAACCAGCGACAGCGCCAGATCGAGGTGTGACAACGAGGCCCCGGCCGTCGTCACATGATCACTCCGGCACAAGGTCAGACTTTCGTCCAAGCCGACGCGCGGATACCGCTTGCGAAAGCTGGGGCCCAGCCACCAGCTGGTGGTTGCCCGCGCACCGTCCAACACGCCGGCCTCGGCGAGAAAGAAGGTCCCGGTGCACGCGGCGGCGAGGTGGGAGCCGGATGCTCGTGCCTCTCGGATCCGCTGCAGCAAAGCACGATTCGTGGGAGCGGAAACCAGGTCGATCAGAGCTTCCGCGCCGAGCACATTCACCGCCGGAACGACCACGAGGCCCAGGTCACCGGTGAGGTGGTCGAGTCGGGTGGTGGGCACCGTATGCCCGTAACCCGAGCAGACGCTGTCTCCGAGCGAGGCGACTCGCACCCGCCACGGCCCGGGTGGCTCCCGCAGTTCGTCACGCAATGCATTGGCCATTCCGAGGGCCTCCAGGAAGGCGGTGAATCCGAAATCGGCCACCCCGTCCATGACGACGACGGTCACATCCATCCCGGAAGAATACAGAATGAATCAGCCCGAGTCCGCGATTCCCCAGCAATCGTGGAACTCCACCTACCGGCGCGAATCAGTGAAATCACCAGTCGGGCAAGTGCGGTGGCAGCACCAATGCATTGAAACGTTCAACGACATTCGATCGGCATATCGTCGTCTACGAGTATCAGCTTCTCGTATTCCCGCCACTTACGGTTTCCGCGGGGATGACGAGATTCGTTCGGAAATAACAACTCTCGCCGACGACCCGAGTTCGGAGCAGCCAACCGACCGTGGAGGCTGACTCAGACGGACACCAACCCTGTAAAGGGCTCCTGGTACAGGGCGATGAAGGCCGCGATCCGACGCCGAGCCGATTCACCGGCCATCCGAGAAGCCGGGCGCACCGCGGCTCGGTCCGCTGGGAACTCCCGTCCACAGACCGTCCAGAACTCGGCTGACGGCGGGAGATTGCTGCTGTTCCAAGCAGCTTCGCCTTCTACTGTGGCGTAACTGTCGGAGCGCCCGTCGGCCCGCAACATCCACGACGGCACCGGATCCGCGCCGCTCCGCCCCTTGGCGAACACACCCGCCGGGCGCATACTGGCTATGACCACATCGCACGCTCGGCACTAGTGCAATCTTGATCCAACCACGCCGAGGTCCCTCAAATCCTTTCGCGCTCAGCGGCGCGATGAACACCGGTTCAGAGGTGAGACTGTTGTTGACGAGCAACCATTAGAACACCGGCATTCATGGCTCGATCAGCTACCGGGAATCTCACCGAAACCGCGAGGGCCGAACTTTGACAGACTCATACGAAGATGCCCCGCCCTGTTGGCCGAGAATTGGCGACACTCGCGGTCGTGCACTGAGGATTCGAAACCATTCTTCTGCTCGGACAGAACGCCGGCTGCTCGTCACTGGCCAAGAAGAGGTCGGATTGCGGCGACCCGCATTCGATCGAGGCAGGTGATCTCGTGACCGAACCGGCGACCGTCCGACTCGCGTACGCGACAGGGGCGCCGTTCACACCCGCCTCGATCGAGCTGGACATCCGGCGGGTGCGTTTCGCCGAGTCGCTCGGCTACTCCGCCGCCTACACCCAGCACGGATCGTCGGACGCGCTGGCCACGGCGGGGTGGCTACTCGCCGCCACCTCGCGCATCCGGATCGGGCCCGGAATCGTCCCTATTTACACCCGCCCGCCGGCAGCGATGGCCACCGAGGCGATGACCTTCGCCGCCGCGAGTGGCGGGCGTCTCGACCTCGGTCTCGGGCTGTCCTCGAGCACCGCCGGAAAGCGGCTTTGGGGGGTCGGCATGGGCGATCCCCGCGCAGACATGCGCGACTACGTGACGGTGCTGCGCCCGCTGCTCGACGGCCGGGTGGCACCGGCGAGCGCGCGGTGGGGCAACGAGCCGGTGCGGGGCCGGGTCCGTCCCGACCCCGGCACCCGGTTGCCGCTCTATCTCGCTGTGCTCGGCACCGGGATGGCACGCCTGGCCGGGGAGATCGCAGACGGTTTGATCACCTGGATGACGCCCGTCGAATGGGTACGGGACTACATCGTGCCGGCCGCGTCCGAGGGGCGGGCCCGAGCCGGACTCACGATGAAGGGCTTCGACGTCGTCGCCGCGATGCCCGCGGCCGCCACCGACGACGTGGACACCGCCCGGTCGAGCGTACGGGGTTATGCCTGCAACTACTTGGGCGCCGATCGCTACCGAACGATGCTGCGCCGCTGCGGCTTCGGCACCGATGTCGCTGCTTACGACGCGGCTTCCACACACGAGGAGCGTCGCGCTGCGGTCTCCGACCGGTTTGTCGACGCCTACACCGCACTGGGCACGGCGGCGGACGTGCGGGCGGGAGTCGCCCGCTACGCCGCGGCCGGGGCCACGACGGTGCTGCTGGTACACCTCGACCAGACACCGTTCGCGGCAACACTGGAGGCTGCCGCCGGGATGCTGACAGACCCAGCCGCCGGTTGATGAAGTGAATCATCTTCGTTTATGTTCAACCCCGCGGTGCGGCTTCAATATCTGAATATCGGTTGTGTCAAAAGAATTAGCGACCAAAGGCACCCGTCGTGGTACTCTGAACATACCCTACAGAGGGTCCATCGGGGGATGTGTGGCGCGGGGATGGTTGATATCACCATAATCCGAGGAGTCCATTATGATCGAACAGCTCGAAGTCGCACGAGGACTGAAAGACAAGGACTACTTCCGGTCGCTCCAACCAGCGGAACAGGAAGCCATCGTAGCCGCGGGAGGAATTGGCCCCGCTTCCATCACCGACGAATTCCTCGAGTCTGTCAGCAGCGGGCTCGAAGGCGGCACGCCGATGGCCTTTACGACCAGCGCCGTGGAAGAAGAGGAAGAAACCGCCCAGAGGTCCGGCGCATTGATGGTTACGTGCACCTGCTGATCAACCACGAATGATGTGCTCCGGATGAAAGTGAACCATCCGGAGCACACTCAATTAAAGGGACGTCGAAGGCTATGGGCCCTTTGTTATTCGACGCTGCGTGGTGGACTGCATTCACGCTGGAGGAGCGTTGGAGCCGCTGCGAATCGAGTCGGCCCCCGTTACCGCAGATTGAGAGGCCTGCGACTGCTCAGCGCCGCTTGGCGCAGTGGAGGTCCCAGTCCCCGTTTCAGGATGACAAGTACTTTGTCGATCGCCTTGCGCTCGATAATCTGGACGAATCGTCCTTTTCCGCATTGCTCGGCGAATCGGCGGCTTCTCTCCATCGCCGGCTGCCGGAGGTACCGGACTGGCTCGACCGTGTGGAGCGCGCCTTCTCTGCCACGGGAGTCTCCCCTCTAGCGAGCCCGCCGGTAGTTGGGCCGTTGATCGCTAAAATGCATGCCGCGGTAAGTGAAAAGGCCGACGAGTTCTCGCGTGCGTGGCCGAACACGAATATTCAATGGAGACCGGTCGTTGATCAGCTGGTCTCTGCGGCTATCTCTCGTCTCGACGAACAGATCAGTCGAGCGGTGGTTCTGGAAATGCGTGTGGCCGGCCTCCAAGGGACCCTGACGGGCGGAGATTCCCAGGAGCGTTTCGAGAATTTTCTCGACGGTCTACGCGACCCAGGCGATGCGCTGGACTTCTTGCGGCAATATCCTGTGCTCGCGAGATTGCTCATCGAATCGGTTGACGACTGGACAGATGCTGCCGTCGAACTGCTGGAACGACTGTGCACGGACTGGGACCGAATCCGTGCCACATTCTGGTCGGACGGTGACCCAGGGCCGCTGACGAGCGTTGAGGTGGGACTGGGTGACCTGCATCGTCAAGGTCGCGAGGTATGTATCCTGCACTTCGGCTCGAGCGAACGGCTGCTTTATAAACCGCGGTCCCTTCGTATCGACCACCATTTCGCGCTTTTGCTCAATTGGCTGCACGAGAGAGGGGCGCCGGCGTTACGAACCCCAAAGGTACTGGACTGCGGTGGCTACGGTTGGTCTGAGTTTATTTCGGATGCTCCTTGCCGCAACCGAGAGGAAGCATCTCAATTTTATGTTCGTGAGGGATCGCTTCTCGCGGTCCTCTACCTACTGAACGCCAATGATTTCCACCACCAGAACCTGATCGCCGCAGGCGCGCACCCGGTTCTCATCGACCTCGAGACCCTCTGTGGTCCTGATTACGGCCAAGCACAGGCAGACGCTTACGATTCACACTCGGAGTTCGAGCTCAAGAACTCCGTTGTCGACACCTTGCTATTGCCCATATTTCGAGAAGGTGAGGGCGGCCGCGCAATAGACCGCAGCGGTCTCGGTGCGAGGGCGGGGCAGCTGTCGATCGATCCGCTGCCGCGGTGGGAAAATTCTGGCACCGATCAACTGAGACTGTCCTTCGAGCGGCGTCAGCTGTCTACCGCACACAATACTCCCCAGCTGGATGGATCCGCTCTCGATGCGCTTCATTTCATCGCGGACATCGAAGCTGGCTTCACATCGATGTATAGACTGATCGAAGCACGTCGCAACGAACTCTTGTCCTGTGACGGTCCCATATTCGCCATGCGCGATGACGAGGTACGCGTCGTGTTCCGGGCTACTCAGCTCTATGGAAAGATACTTCATCAAAGCTACCATCCTGACTATCTGAGCGACGCTCTCGATCGGGAATGCCTTTTCGATCGGCTCTGGTTCGGCATCGATCGAACAGAGTTTCCCCACATCGCCCGCCGCCTGCTGCAAAACGAGCGCAGGGACCTTTGGCGTGGTGATATTCCGTACTTCGTCACCCAGGTCGACTCACAGGATCTCTGGACGAGCCAGGGTACGCGCCTCGATAAATTCTTCATCCGCTCGGGTTGGGACGTAGTCCGGGATCGGCTGGCATTGTTCGGAGAAGAAGATCTTCGGAGACAGCGCTGGTACGTCAGAGCCTCGATGAGCACGCTGGCGCTCAATAACGTGACCACTTTTCAACGTTATGCGGTGCCTGACGTAACGAGACCCGTCACTCGAGACCGCCTCCTGGCTCAGGCAGTGGGGATCGCAGAGCGACTTATCGAACTCGCTCGGTGGAGAAACAACAGCGCCTCCTGGATCGGGCTGGCGTACGGAGAAAGCCGTGGATGGCAGCTACATCCGCTGAAAACTGACCTGTACAGCGGTCTTCCAGGAATTATTCTATTTCTCTCTTATGCGGAAGCACTGACCGGGCGGGATGAATTCGGGTCCGTCGCGAAAGCGGCCCTGGTAACCCTCAGAAAACAGATGAGCCGTCCGCGAGCTGGGCTGGAATTTGTCGGCGGATTCGACGGCTGGGGCGGACTCATCTACCTGTGGACACATCTCTCGTGTCTCTGGCACGACAAAGATTTGCTGACCGAAACCGAATCCATGGTCTCCCGCGTCGAGGAGCTCGCGAACGCGGACGAACACATGGACATCATCCAGGGGATAGCAGGTGCGATCGTCCCACTCCTGAACCTGCACAAAATGACCGGTGCCGAGCGGCCACTGGATATCGCTCGCGCCCTCGGCGATCGACTCGTAGAGCGGGCACAACCCAGTGCGGGAGGCGTTGGCTGGCTTGGTACGTTGTTCCCTGCTCAACCCCTGACCGGGTTCTCTCATGGCGCATCCGGATTCGCCTGGGCATTGACGGAGCTTTTTGCGAAGACGGGCGATGATGTCTATGCTCACACCGCTCTTCGAGCAGTCGATTTCGAGCGTAGTCACCTTTCATCAGGACATTGGGCAGATCTCAGAAAGTCCCCCGGAGGGGAGGCTTCTCGGAAGATGACTGCCTGGTGCCATGGGGCGTGCGGAATCGGAATGAGCCGCCTGAGCATGCAGAGATACCTCAGCGACGAGATCTTGAAGGAAGATCTGGAGATCGCTCTGCAAACGACGTACCGAGAGGGCTTCGGGGCGAATCACTCACTTTGTCACGGTGACCTGGGATCCCTTGATCTCATTCTGCAAGCCAGTCTCAGCCGACCCACCACGGCCTGGGCGACACGCCTGTCCGAACGCGTATCACAGAGCCTCACCAGTATGGAGGAACACGGCTGGCGTTGTGGCACGCCCCTGGACGTGGAAACTCCCGGCATGATGGACGGGCTCGCCGGGATCGGTTACCAGCTGCTACGTCTCGCCCATCCTCGTCGAATCCCGTCAGTACTGATCTTGGAGGAGCCGAATGGGACATGCTGACTACGCGCCCGGAGAAAGGACATGGCGACATGGCGCAGCGAGATATCAATAGTCTGGAGAGCTTGATCTCCCCCATGACAAGGCGTGAGTTCATGGACGCCTACTGGGGCAAATCGTCCTTGACTTTGCATCGACGAGAACGCGATTACTTCAGCAGCCTATTTTCGCTCGCCGACATGGACGCATGCCTGATGATGGCAGCGAACAGTTCCGATAATGTCCTCCATATCGTCCCGGCTCTGGACAGCGGCCGTAGCGCGACGCTGACCCCGGCAGCGGGGCTGTCCAAGGATCGTTTTTATGATGCATACCTGTCCGGAGATACCATTCGACTGATCGCGGCCGAAAAATTCTGGCTTCCGTTCGGTCGGCTGGCAATCAACCTGCAGAATGCCCTGGGAATGGGCATCGGCTCCAATCTCTTCTTGACGCCCCCTGGGTCGCAAGCTTTCCCGGCGCATATCGATACGCTCGATACATTGGTTGTCCAGTTAGGGGGCTCGAAGCAGTGGCATATCTGGGAGCCGATATACGAGCGCCCGCTGGCATCCCAAATCTCGAACCAGCACCTTGCCGAGAACCTCGAATGGACCGAGGAGAAACTGACACTTCGCGAGAAACCTGTGCTGGAGGCGGGCGATGTCCTCTACCTGCCACGCGGCTACTTTCACAAAGCCATTGCGGGAGACGAGTTCTCATTACACCTGTCGATCACCTTCCATCCGCTCACCTGGGTGGACTTCTTCACAAGAGCTATAGAGCTGGCTGCGCTGGAGAACCCCGAGTTTCGCCAAGATCTACCTCCGGGTTTCGTAGCCGACCGGGAGACGCAGCAGAGCATGGCGCCCATCTTCGAGTTCTTGCGGGCACAGCTCGGCGAAAAGCTATCGTTCGACGCGACTCTTCGATCGTTACTCGAAGAGCAAGTGGGCGCTCGCACCTTTCCTGCGGATGGCCACTTTTCAGTGTTGGCCAATGTGCAGGAGATCGGCCCCGATTCGGCGATCGAGAAACGAAGTGGTCTAGCGTGTCTTGTGGAGAGCTCGGACGACACGGCCGCCATCAGATTCGGTCCGAAGCGTGTCCAAGGCCCGAAGGCGCTCAGCTCCACTCTGGAATATATTCGCGATCACCAGCACTTTCGCATTTGCGATCTCCCCGACGCGATAAGCTCGGAAAGTAAGCTCGTTCTGGTTCGGCGGCTGATTCGCGACGGGCTGTTGAGGCCTTCGTGATTGCACCGTAGTTCCCCGACGCAATCGTTTTCTACTCCATCGCCACCACACACGGAATCCTGCCGGCTGACTGGAGGCGAACCAATGAGTACCCGATGCCAGCAATTCCTGGAAAGAGCCTGAGGTCAACTCCTGTGCCTTGGGTGGACTTCAATGAGTAGCGGCCCTGGTGTTGCGCTCGCTCCAGCACTCTGCTCGCGAGTTCAGCCGCCTTACCGAGGTAAGCCGGTTCCTGAAGTACGCTCGCGGCATGGATAAGGGTGTCCACGCGGCCACTGTTCCCGCAACAAAGATCGTCCGTCTCGGAGAGTGATGGATCAGCCGTGATTTCGAGCAATGAAACGGCCTCGTCCATCCTCGGATCTTGCGAGAGAATTTCACGCAATGCGATACTTCCGAGCGCGATCCCGGCCGCCCCCTTACACCAAGAGCGCCGGGAATTTCTGTTCAGGTGGAGCTGTCTCTCACCATGCGAGGACATGAGAGCCTTGTCAGAGCTGAGATGGTGCTGAAGAAACGTCCGGAGCTGCTGCCGTCCGGTTCTTTCATACAGCTTCACCAGTGCCGTGCAGATTCCGGCCCTACCGTGACAGAAACCGTCTGCGCCTGAACCGGTTGATACCGTCCATCTTTCACTCTGCAGGAGACGCTCCGCACAGCGCAAGGCAAGCTCGATTGGTGACTCTCCACCGAGAATCTCTTCCGGCC
This sequence comes from Nocardia wallacei, assembly GCF_029868745.1. Taxonomy (GTDB): domain Bacteria; phylum Actinomycetota; class Actinomycetes; order Mycobacteriales; family Mycobacteriaceae; genus Nocardia; species Nocardia wallacei_B. Next base: position 9,427 of record NZ_JARWOP010000062.1, read on the forward strand.
GCCGCTCGTCGAGCGCAAGCAACGCGAGCACAGCCCCGGCGCTACCGACCATGACGTCGATTTTCTCGTCCGTAGCGATAGTATCTGGCAGGATCAAGGTAGCCGCGCGCTGCGCGTCGTCCATGATTGACTCGTCCCCCAATAAGTCACCGATCCTCACGAGCGCATAGACGACGGATCCGAGTCCCGTGAGGCCCCCTATCGGCTGCTGGAGACGTTGTGCCCGATTCGGATCCGCAGATATCTCACGGATGTCGGCTCGCAGTGGTGTGATCGCTCGGAGGCAGATGTCACGCCAGCCGTCGCCACCGTAGACTCTCCAAATGCCGGCGAGAAATAGAGCAATTCCGGAAGTCCCGGCATACAGGTGCGGTCCGAGGGGAGCTGACGGGATCGATGGGGTCGGTAGACTTGGGTGATACCAATATGTGCTTCCGTCGCGCGCGATACGCGCGTTCACTCGAAGCACCTCGGCAATATCCAACGCGGCGTTACTCAGTGACGTGTGACCGTGGGGATTCCTATGCCGCTTGGCTGACTCGTCGGACATCACTTGTCTTGTCTGCTAGGCGAGGAGCGAACGTCCTTACTCGTGCCTTTATACTCCGATAGTTTCCCTATGGGAGCTACCGCGCCTGGCGGGCTAGTTTCGCAGCCCGTCCAGAGTCTGCCGGGCCTGGTCCTCCGCAAGGGCGCCGAGTTCGTCCCGGCTCACCGGAGGTTCGCCCGGCGCGCGCAGGACGGCGACTTCCACACGCACGGAGACGTTGCTGTCCTGTACGCCCACGATGCAGGTCAGGGCATTGCCGGTTGGACTCGTCGCGGTGTGCCAGTATGCCCGAGCCCCGATTCCGGCGAGGTCACCGGAGGCCCGTCCCGAGCCCGAGGCGGTGTCGGTCTGTTTCCAGTCGTCGTATGCCGGGTCCGACGTGGCGCCGGTGAACTCGGCCTGGAGTCCGATCCCGGCCTCGTCGACAGTGGCGTCGCCGGGGATGGTCGAGTCGCTGATATAGCGAATGGAGCAGGACAGGTTGCCGCCGTCGTAGTCGTCGGGCGGGTATTCCCGGTGCTGCGGGGGCTCTTTCGGTGTGGACGACCATTTGTGCAGACGTGTGCCGTCGACGAGGGCGCACGCGTCGGTGACCCTCGTCATCGTGTAGTTCCCAGGCGCGGGCTCCCGGCGAGTCGTCGTGGCGGGAGCCGCGGGCGAGGTCGCGCTGTTCGATGACGGCGGCGCGGCGGATCGACTGTCGCCGCCGTTCACGGACAGGCCGATGACCACGCCGACGGCCAGCGTCGCCGCCAGTCCGAGTACGCCGAGGATGATCAGGCGCGTCCTGCCGCCGGAAGCGGGAGCGGCAGGCGACCCGGACCCTCGCCCGGCCGGGCGTATCCGGAGACCTGCTGCCAGGGTTCCGCACTGGGCGGAATATGCCCGAATGGAAGCTCGGTGGGCGGCGACACAGGTTGCCGCACAATAGGTTCGGCATTCTCCCCCGTCGGCTGTCCATCCGGCCCGTGCTGGGATTCGGTCATCCCCTCCCCCGTCCGATTCCACGACCGACTGCCACGCCGATCATCGACTCCGAGACGATCATATTCCGCCGCGCGTGCGGCGGGCACACGAACATGTCGTGGCAGGTCTTCGCCGCGGGCTTGAGCGCAGTGCACGCCGACACGGCGGTACTTACCGCGTGGCGCGGCGGTCTAGGCGACGCGGTGGTGACTTGCCGGGCGTTGGTGTCCGAACGATTTCGCCGGATCCCGTGGTGCGGTGCGCAGTTCGTCGTGATCGCCTCTGCGCTCGACGGCACCGCGACGGGCATCCCGCACAGAGCGAGACCCCAGCCGGTGTGGGACTCCGTCACCCGGCGAACCACGACCCGCGGGCCACCGCGAGCCATCCGCGGAACGCGCGTTGGCGGCTTCGGTTGGGATGTGACGGTGAGACCTGCTGCGCGACAGGCCTTCCGGTGTGCTGTGGCGGGCGTGGACCGTCCCGGTGCGCCTTGCTCGTACCGGTGGATCTGCGACGACGTCACGGTGGTGGTTCTGTTCGGTTGTCGAGTGCGAATCCCCGGAGGCCCGGCCGTGCCGCTCGTCAGGTGGGCGCGGCGGGGTTCATCCGCACCCCGGCGCCGCCTTCGGACTCCCAGCGTTGTTCTGCGCGACCGGTTTCCACGCCGACGTCGTCACGGTGTGGTGCGGCGACGGCGAGCAGAGACTCGACGGTCGAGGTGTTGTCGGGGTCGGCCGCTGCCGTCATGACGGCGTGGGCCGAGCCGGGGTCGGTACGCGGTGGGATGACCAGCAGCGCGAGGGCCGCGCCGTCGAGCGCGAGGACATCGATGGTGTCGGCCGACCGGTGCCGGTATCCGTCGAGGCGCACCTGTCTGCCTCCGAGTGCGGCTTTACCGGGCGCCGGCGCCCAGCTGTCGAGGTGGTAGATCACGCGATGGATCGGCCCGAGCCGGGCGGTGAGCACGGCGAGCAGATCGGGGAGCTCGGCGACGAGGTCATCGCCGCGCGGCCACCAGGCGCCGTCGACGGACACGGTGTGGCGAGATTCGGGCGCGACTCGAAGCCTGGGACTGTCGGCGAAGGTCTTGTGCCGCGCCGCGATGGCGGAGGTCGGTGGTGTCATCGTGGACGCTCCTGTCTCGGCCGGGAACGATCGTGCCGGTCGCGGTCCCGATCGCCTGAATGCTGACGATCCCTCGGATCACTGTGGTCCTTCGAGTACACGCCGATCGGCCACCGGTGTCAACATTGTAGAACTACGTCTCATGACTACGTCTCATGACTACGTCGGTTCACATGCAAAAGGCACCCTCTTCCGGGTCTCACCGAGGATCTACACGCCTTGACCCGCCCCGACGCCCTGTTCCGCATGCCCGCGCTGTGCTGCGCCGAAGCCGCTGCCGACGCGGGTAACAACACCGACCTGGCGGCTGATCGGGCGCCCCACGACTCGGCTCATCGACACCCTGCGCACGCTGTTCCGAACAGCCCCCGGCGGAGCAGCGGCCCGTTCGGCGCTGCCCCGCCGCACCTCATCTGGAGGGAAACCACCACGGCGTATCGAATTGGGCGTCTCCAGCTTCGGCAACACCACCGCCCACTCCGACGGCGGCCACGGACCCGACCGACCATGCCGTTCACAACGCCCTGAAATCGGCCCGCCCTCGCCGACGAGGTCGGTTTATTCGTTGTCCGCGGTCTAGTAACCCGGCTGGGCCCACTCCCCCGGGTCCTCATGCGGGTGGCGCCGCGGGTGCGGGCGAGATCTCGGATGCGGACGAGAAGGAGCCTCCGTCGAACTGTCACCAGGCGGGCCCTGGCGACTCTGATCCCCGTACCCCGGATGCGGAGGAAACGGCCGCGGAGGCATCGGCTGCGCGGACAACCGTCCCGCTTCCTCCGCCGCCGGGACATCGACATCGGTCCAGCCCGGCACTGACAGTACTGCTCCTACCACGGCCGCCGCGGCGAACCCGACGGTGATGGCGCGCTGCATCATGGTGACCCTCTCTCACTGAGAAATGGCACAACCGATCAACCGGACCAGCGTAGAAGCGGCCCGCAGGCGAACCCGGGAACTGTCGATCACGCGGCGATTTCGGCACCGGGCAGGCGACGGCCTGTCCGGGCTGCCGGGTTTGGTGATGTACCAGCAGGGCAGCCCGAGGGTGCCGGGGTGGGTCGAGACCACGGCTCCCCTCGGCCCCGTCGGGGTGTCAGCGGCGGCCGCGGCGGCGACGGCCATCGGCCCGGCGGCCATCCGTCCTGGCCTGTCCCACGGTGGCAGCGAGCATGTCCAAGCCCGCGTCACGAATGAGGACGTCCAACTCCTCGAGGACCTCGCCCACGGCCGCACCGGCCGCACGCATCTGCGGGGCAGTCGCGTCGGAACGGTCGAACACCCCGCACAGCGTGTGCAGTTGCAGACCGACCTCGAACAGCTGCCGCACCAGCCGGTCGTTGGCATCGGCGAACACCGGCCGATCACTCGACGGTTCGGAGACCGCGGTGACTGTGGTGGCGGGTTCCGGTGCGTCAGCGATCCATGCGGCGGAAACGGGCAGTACCACGTCGTTCATCCGAACCTCCCGAGGCTGCCGGCGGGCGAGATCCGGAGCTGCAGCGAGGAACTCGGGAAGACGTTGCACACCACAAGGTGTCGCCCCTCAGCCTACGCGGGCTCACACCATGGATCGGCTTCCATCGGTAGCCGAGGTGGGACAGGCTGCGCCGCGAGACGGTGCGCCTCCACACGTGCCGTTGCCGACTGCGCGCGCGTCAGTCCGGCAGGCGTCGTCCGCCGTGGCCGCTACAAGCAGTTTCGTCTTCGTGAGACCGGTCTGCGCCCGACATAGCGGCTCGCGGGCACGGCCGGTGACCCAGATGCCGCTGGGCCGGGGTCTGTTGGAGCTGGATCAGCTGAAATCTGCGTGATCAGTGAGGATTTCGTTGATCTGGTGCCGGGCTCGAGCTGCCCGCTGTGTGTCGGTGACCTGATGATCTGTGAGGGTCAGCAGGGCTTTCCAGAGCGCCCAGCCGCGGGCACGGGCCCAGGTGTCCGCGTCGTGGGCGACGGTGCGGCGGAAGGCTCGGCGGCTGCGCCCGGACAGCATTGTCCATGCCAGGACAAGGTCGCATGCGGGATCGCCGACCCCGGAGGTGCCGAAATTGATGACCGCGGTGAGCTTCCCGTCATCGACCAGAAGATTGCCGGACGCGATGTCGCCGTGGAACCAGACCGGATTTCGGGTCCATTCGGTGGCCAAGGCGTCGTCCCAAACAGAAGTGGCCGCGGTGGTGTCGAGGCAGCCTGCGAGCATGTCGAGGCAATCCCGGGTCTGCCGGTCGTAGTGAGACAACGCGTCTCCACGGTAGAAGCTGTGGACACCGGCCATCGGTGCGCCGGTCGTGTCGCAGCGTTGCAACGCGCGGACGAATCCCGCGACCGAGACCGCGAATTCGGTCAGATTGTCGATGCGGTCTCGGTCAGCGGACTCCCCGGGGATCCAGCGGCGTACCGACCAAGGAAACGGATAGCCGAGGCCGGGGGTACCGGTCGCGAGGACGTCCGGTATCGGTGTCGGCAGCGCGGAAGCCAGCCGCGGAAGCCAACGGCTTTCCTTGACCACGGCCGGTGCGTAGCCGGCCGCCGTCGGTAACCGAACGGCCATGTCGTCGCCGAGGCGGTAGGTGCGGTTGTCCCATCCGTCGTTGCGCACCGGCGTGACCGGCAGATGGCTCCACCGCGGAAACTGCGCAGCGATCAGTCCTTCGACGAGGTCGGCATCGATCCCGGCGCGCCCGTCGACTGAGTCAGGCATCCGATCATCCTCAGTGGCGATCTAGAAGATGACGCCATTTCCGGGTAGCGGAGGAGAAGGGCAGATAAGAAGATAAAAAGTGGTCCCAGCTGGTTTCGAACCAGCGACCTCTCGCGTGTGAGGCGAGCGCTCTCCCGCTGAGCTATGGGACCGGGTGGTGTGGGTGTCCGGGGCGGCTCCGTGGTGCCGTTCCGGACGGGATGGAACTTTAACACGCAGCACCGGCATCACACCAAATCGTGGGTCTAGCTGGGAGTTTGGCCGGCGTTCAGGTGGAGGGCAGAAGGGGGCCGGGTGGGCGTAGAGCCGCTCGCGGAGGATCGGCCGGAGTGGCTCGAGCGGCACGGTCGGCGCACCTCGGCCGGATGCCCGCGAAGGCGGTGCCGACCAGCTGAACTACACCGCTGTCATTCGAATTTACCCGCATTTACCTGCGGATTTGTTGACAGCGCGGAACGTGGGCTAATGTTCTCTCTCGCAGCCGGAAGGTACCGAGAGGGCCTCCGGAAGCGAAAATGCGGATGTAGCGCAGCTGGTAGCGCATCACCTTGCCAAGGTGAGGGTCGCGGGTTCGAATCCCGTCATCCGCTCGAAGGCCAACCCGGCCTTGGTTGGCGGTGTGGCCGAGTGGTGAGGCAACGGCCTGCAAAGCCGTGCACACGGGTTCGATTCCCGTCGCCGCCTCTAAAGAGGCACCCACGCGCGATTAGCTCAGCGGGAGAGCGCTTCCCTGACACGGAAGAGGTCACTGGTTCAATCCCAGTATCGCGCACCAACATTCACGCAAGAAGGGCCCGGTTCACGCCGGGCCTTTCTTGCGTCTCGAGGTACCCGAGCGTTCACACCCCCACCCCCAGCACCTTGTCCAACACCCGCGCCCCGGAATCAGTCACACGGAGGGAGCGGCGGGTGGCGGTTCGCTCGACCCAGCCCGCCGATTCCATGCGGGTGAGGACGGCGGCGCCGAGGGCGCCGCTGAGGTGGTGGCGTTGTTCGCTCCAGTCGACGCAGAAGCGGAGGAGGGGGCGGCGGGTGTGGGTGGTGGCGGCGAGGTCGACGCCGAATTCGGTGAACAGGGGCTCGGCGTTCGGGCCCAGTTCGTACGGGTGCTCTCGGAGCGGGGCGGAGATCGGATCATGTTGGGAGCGTTCGGTTCCCGTGCCGCCGTCGGTGCGCACCAGTGCGCGATGGTCCAGTAGGCCGGCGGTGACGGCGACGCCGAGGCGGCCGGCCAGGTGGTCGTAGCAGCTGCGGGCGCGGCGTAGGGCGGCGGCGCGAGTGGATTCGCGCAGCGAGCGGACCGGGCGCGCGGGAGCGAGCACCGCCAGGGCCTCGATGGCCGCGGCGACCTCGCGGTTCGACAAGCGGTAGTAGCGGTGGCGGCCGGACCGTTCCACGGTCAGCAGGCCGCCGTCGACCAGACGCGAGAGGTGTTCGCTGGCGGTCGAGGCCGCTACGCCGGACTCCGCGGCCAGCACCGAGGCGGGCAGCGCGCGGCCGTCGGTGAGGGTGGTCACGATCCGTGCCCGGGTCGCGTCGGCCAGCAGCGCGCCGACTGCGGCGATGTCGGTGTAGCCGTAGAGGGGACGGTCGTCGGTCATGACACCAGTCTGCCGCGGTGACGTTTCGGTCCCCACCGAATCATGGGCGGCGGCCATACTTCGGCGAATCCCGAACGGTTACGGGATGACACTGCGGATATGAGTAGTCCGACTTTCGAGATCGCTCCGGCCGCGACACGACGCGGGCGCGTACTGGCGGTGATGTGCGCGGGCATGTTCCTGGTCCTGCTCGATGTGACCATCGTGAACGTCGCCCTGCCCAGCATCGGCCGCGACCTGCACTCCGACGTGTCGACGCTGCAGTGGGTGGTGGACGGATACGTCGTCGCCATCGCCGGGTTGCTGCTGGCCGCCGGCACCGTCGGCGACCGGATCGGACACCGGCGGGTGCTGGTGGCGGGCTTCGCGCTGTTCGGGCTCGCGTCGCTGGCATGCGCGCTGGCGCCGACGACCGCCGTGCTCATCGCCGGTCGCGCGGTGCAGGGCGTCGGCGGCGCGCTGCTGCTCCCCAGCACGATGGCGGTCATCGTCGACGTGTATCCGGAGCGCGGCGAACAAGCCAAGGCGCTCGGAACCTGGGCGGCGGTGTCCTCGCTGGCGCTGCCCGCGGGACCGTTGCTCGGCGGCGTGCTGACCGATGTGCTGGGCTGGCGGCCGGTGTTCTGGATCAACGTGCCGCTGACCGCGCTCGTGGTCGTCGCGGCGCTGCGGACGGTGCCCGCCCGGCCCGGGACGCGCGGCGGGCGGTTCGACGTGACGGGCCTGGCGGGGTTCGTGATCGCCCTGGGCGGCCTCGTGTTCACCGTCATCTCCGCGGACGGTCACGCGGGCTCGACCGCCGTGGCGTCCGCGCTGGTGACCGTGCTCGCCCTCGCCGTCGCACTGGCGAGTTCGGCGCGCAGCGAACATCCGATGCTGCCGCTGGACCTGTTGCGCCGCAAGGACTTCCTGAGTCCCAACGTGGTGGCGCTGACGATGAATCTGATCTTCAACGGGCTGCTGTTCGTCGGCATGCTGTATTTGCAGGAGGTACGGCACTATTCGCCGATCGCGGCGGGAATCGCGGTGCTGCCCATGGCAATACCCCTGGTGGTGCTGGCGCCGGTGTCGGGGCGGATCACCGCGGCCCGCGGCCCCCGCACGGCGATCGGGCTCGGCTGTGTCGTCTCGGCCGCCGGTTCCCTGCTGCTCACCCTGGTCCACGCCGACGGCGGCATCGCCGCGCTGCTCGCCGGGTTCCTCCTGGTCGGCTGCGGCGGTGGGTTGATCACCGCGTCGGTGGTGGCCGCGGTCGTGCGCGCCACTCCCCCGGATCGGTCCGGGCTCGCGACCGGCACCTCCAACACCGCCCGGCAGATCGGCACGGCCTGCGGTGTGGCCGTCTTCGGCGCCGTCGCCGGATCACCGGCCGACGCGCATTTCGTGGACGGCGTGCATCTGCTCGCCGTCGCCGCGGCCGTGGCGTGGATCGGGGCGCTGGCGCTCACCGGAATCGGGATCCCCGGCCGGTCCCGGGACTGATTCGGGCCCCGACACGAGACCCGTCGCTACCACACGCAGACCGGTTGCGGGGATACGCTTTTCGAACGCAAGAGCGAAGGCGGGCGGAAGTGGTGACGACGAGCCGGATCGACGACGCACGGGCCGGGCTGCTCGACGACCCGGGCGAGGGCCTCTCGTTCGGGCTCGAGGAGGCCGACGAGACCCTGGCGACGATGGTGGCCGCGCAGGCCGAGGAGCGCCCGCGCGATCGCGAACTGATCACCCAGCGGCTCGGTCTCGACGGCGAGCGTCCGGAGACGCTGACCCTGATGGGCGCGCGCTACGGGTGGTCGCGGGATCGGGTGCGGCAGTTGTACACCCGCGCCGTGGGACAGATGGTGCGCCGGGTCCAGGCCACCGGGCACCCGGACACCGCGATCTTCGCCGAGCGCTATCCGGTCGGCTGGCTGGACGAGCGGCTGGTGCGCACCCTGCTGGCCGAAATCTACGCCACCGACAGCGATATCGCCGCGCAGGACCTCGCGTATCTGCGGCTCAGACTGGCGGGACACGCGCTCATCGACGCGAAACGGCTGGCGGGCTTCGTCTTCCAGCGCATCGCGGGGTGGCAGCAGCGCGGGCGCTGGCATCTGCCGACCACGCGTCATGCCGAACCCGTTGCCGGGCAGCTTATCCCGCTGCTGCGCCGCGTCGAATGGGCGCAGGGCGACCCGGCCGCCCTGCCGGACACCCAGGTGCCCACCGTGGATTCCGGCGACGATGCGCGCGGCTCGGTGTTCGCCGAGAAACTCGGCCGCGAAACCACTTTCGACACCGCGCTGGAGGCGCGGCTGCTGCGGATGCTGGACGAGGGAGAGCAGGTCGCCGAGTTCATCGAACGTCCCGCCGCGGTCGACTACCGGCTCGACGGCGCGGAACGCACCCACTACCCCACCGTGGCCGCGCGGCTCACCGACGGGCGGGTGCTGCTGGCCGATGTCGTCCCGGTGGCACGGCTCGCCGTGCACGGCAATCGGGTGAAGCTCGAGGCTGCCCGCGCCTGGGCGCACGAGCGTGGCTGGGGCTGGCTGGCGTTCACCGGGAGCCGGCTCGGTGAGGAAGACCTGCGCCGCCACACCGTCGATGCCCGGCACGAGAACATCCTGCGCAACCGTCTCGCGGCCGGGCCGATCGCCTGGCCGGAGTTCCGCCGGTATGTCGACGAAACCGGCATGGACATGCTCGGCTTCACCGCCCTGACGCTGCGGCACGGCTGGCGCTGGGAGCGCGGACCGTTCCGCCTCGAGCGCGAGGGCTGAATCGCCGCACGGTCACGAATCGGACGAAACGATGTTTGCTCCCCGCACTTCGGGGCAGGCCAACCACATCGCCACCCAGTCCGACATCCGGGAGTTGTGATGAGCATTGCATCGGGGACGTTGACCTTGGCGCGGGCCACGGCGTCGACGGCTGTGCACGCCGCCGAGGCCGCCGGTGGGGCCGCCGTCGGAGCGGTCACCGGAGCCGCGCGGGGGACGGTGGCGGGCGCCGTGTCCGGTGCCCGCGGACGCATCGATACGCCGACGGCCACCGTTCTCGGCGTCGCGGCCGTGGGGCTGACCGGGCTGGTGGAATGGCCGATCGCGCTGGCGGCGGGCGGCGTCGCGGGCACGGCCTACCTGCTCCGGCGGGCCAGGTCACCACAAGGGCCAACGTCCTCGGACTCGGCCGCGAGTACCGAGCCGTCGGACACGCGGATAGAGTCGCGCGCGACCCCATCGACCGAACCGACTTCGCGCAAACCGTCGTCCGGCGCGAAGGGCGGCGGCTCGGCGTCAGGATCAGGGACACGACCGCAGGCCGCGGCTCGTCGGCGGGCGGCTCGTCCTGCGTCGAGCGCCAAGTGATGGGGACGCTGCGCGGAATCGTGACGGCGCCGATCCGGGTGCCACTCGCCGTCACCGGAGTGACCCTAGGACTGGTACAGCGACCGGGCGGAGTGGCGGCCCGAGTGCTGAACTCCGATCTCGGCGCCACCGCGACCGAACTCGCCGACGGCATCGGCCGCGAGTTCGGCGCGCTGGTCGATCCGCGACGGCTACGACGGCAGCGCCGAGTCACGGTGCATGCCGACCGCATTCATGCCGAGGTGCGGGGCCTGCGTACCCGTCGCGGGCCCGAGGTCGGCAAGCGGCTGCGCGAGCATCTGGAGCAGATGGCCGGGGTCCGCTGGACTCAGATCAACGCCGCCACCGGGCGGGTCACCGTCGCCGCCGATCCGGAACACGTGTCGCCCGACCGCTTGGAGGAGATCCTCGAACGGGTCGAGACGGAGGCGGGCACGGATGTCCGGTCGTGGAGCCGGACGCACGAGCATCCCTCCGACCGCGAGCCCGTGCTCACCTCGGCGCTGCAACTTGCCGGTGACGTCGTCGGCTTGGGCGCGGCCATCACCGGCCGGGTGCTGCCCGTGCCCGCTCCCGCCCACATGTTCCGTGCCGCGATCGCGCTGGTGGACGGGCAGCCGCGGTTGCGCGGGATGCTCCAATCCCAACTCGGGCCGCACCGCACGGAGGCGGTCATCACCGTCGCGACCGCGTTCGGCCAGGCCCTCGACTCCGAGGCGGCGGGCCTGTTCGCCGATGCCACGCTGCGCACGGCCCGGCTGGTCGAGGCGGCCGCACGGTTCACGCAGTGGCGGCGCTGGGAGAGTCTGATCGCCGACCCGGACCACCCCGACGTGACGGAATACCATGCGGCGCAACCACGTCCGGCGCTGCGGCCGCGCGGGCCGATCGAACGCTGCGCGGAGGAGGTCGGCGGCGTCTCCACGCTGGCCGCGGCCGCCACCCTGGTCGGCGGACGCGGAATCGGCGACGCCGCCGACGCCGTGGTCTCGGGCGTACCGAAGGCTGCCCGGGCGGGGCGGGAATCCTTCGCCGCCACCCTGTCCGCCGGCATGGCCGCCCGCGGCGTCCTCACCCTCGACCCGCAGGTATGGCGGCGCTTGGACCGTGTGTCCGCGGTCGTCATCGACCATCGAATCCTGCGCGGCGCGCGCCCGGTGGTGCTGGCCGCCGAGTCCCTCGACCGCGACTGGCCGACCGATCAGGTCTGGAGCGCCGCACAACGCCTCATGTGGCACAACGGCTCCGACCTCCCCATCCCCCCGCCCCGCGGCCACCAGCGCCGCGATCTCCGCCTCACGCGCGAGGTTGCCGCGGAAGCCGAACTCGACGCCGGGCTCGAAGAAACCGCGGTGCACTCCGGCCCCCACCCGAACAGTCCGCCATCGAACGCTACGGCGATGGCCGACCACGCCGATGTCGATGCATCCGTGAAAGCAACGGGGAGGCAGAGCGAAACCCGCTCGGCTCTGCGGACTTCGGGTGAGGCCTACTCGGAGACGGACACGGTGGCGGCACCGGACAACACGGTGCACGGCGGTGCGGAGACGCCGATGTCGGCGAATCCCGCTGAGCGCGAATCGAATAACGGCGTGCGCTCCGAGACTCGCGCAGAGGGCACGGACGGAGCGGGCACCAATGCGGCCGGGAACGGCTCTGCAGCCGACGCGAATATCCGTGAGTACGACTGGGATTCGCCGCCCGAGGATGTCGACCCCGGCGACCCGCACTGGTGTGTGCTGCGAGAACGCGGAAGGGCGGTCGGGAAGGTGCTGGTGGGGCGTGAACCGCATCCCGAGGCGGTGGGGTTGCTCGCCTGCGCTCGTAAAGCTGGCCTGCGGGTGGTGCTGGTCGGCGGTGAGGACACCGGCGAATTGCGGCGCAGCGCGGACGAATTCGTGTCCGCGAACAGTTCGTACACGCGGCTGGTGCGCCGCCTGCAGGAGCAGGGTCATGTGGTCGCGGTCGTGAGCGGGCGGGTGCGTCGGGCGATGAGCGCCGCGGACCTCGGCATCGGCGTGGTCACGCAGGGCGCCGACGGGGAGACGGTGATTCCCTGGCAGGCCGACGCCGTCTGCCCGGATCTGGGCTGCGCGCGCCAGATCCTCAACGCGGCGGGCCCGGCCCGGCGAATCAGTGAACGCGGGCGCGTCCTGACACTGTCCGCCGCCACGCTCAGCGGGCTGCTACTGGCCTCGGGCCCCGCGCGCTCCCGGCCCGCACGCGCCACCAGCCCACTCGCGGCGGCCACCCTCCTCGGCCTGGTGAGCGGCCTGCGCAGCGGTTATCGGGCCGCCCGCGCGGCCGGACCCGCGCAGATCGCGCTGGTGCCGTGGCACGCGCTCGAACCCGACGAGGTGCTGGCCCGGCTGCCGGAACCGCATCGCCCGCCACCCGCGCCCAAGCCCGCGTTGACGGCCGCCGCGGCTCGGCTCGGCGAACGATTCGCCGCACCCACCGCGACCGTCGTCGACCTCGCCCGGCAGATGCGACGTGAGCTGGCCGACCCGATGACGCCGCTGCTGGCCGTGGGCGCGGTCGCCGCGGCGCTGCTCGGCTCGCCCACCGACGCGGTGCTGGTGGGCTCGGTGCTCGGCCTCAATGCCGCCGTGTCGGCGCTGCAACGGCGCCGGGCCCACATGTCGCTGCACCGGCTGCTGCTGGGCGAACGGCTACAAGCCCGCCGGATCACCGACGACGGCGAAATCCTCACCGTCGCTGACGATCTGCGGCCCGGCGACATCATCGCCCTGCGCACCGGCGAGGTGGTGCCCGCCGACGCGCGCCTGCTGGAGACCGACGGACTGGAGCTGGACGAGTCGGGCCTGACCGGAGAATCGGTGACGGTCGAGAAGCACACCGCCGCCACTCCCGGTGCGGCACTGGGCGATCGGGCCTGCATGGTGTTCGAGGGCGGCGTGGTGGTCAGCGGCACCGCACGCGCGGTGGTGGTCGCCGCGGGCGACAGCACCGAGGCCGGACGGGCGCTGGCCGCGGCCGGGCCGCCACCCAGCGGCGGCGTGCAGGCGCATCTGCGGACCCTCACCGCGCGCGTGCTGCCGTTCACGCTCGGCGGCGGAAGTACCGTCACCGCAACGAGTTTCCTGCGTGGCCTGCCGCTGCGCCCGGCGCTCGCCGACGGCCTGGCGGTGGCGGTCGCGGCCGTCCCGGAGGGGTTGCCGCTGGTGTCCACGGTCGCGCAGCTGGCCGCGACCCGGCGGCTGTCCCGGCACGGCGTCCTGGTGCGCTCCAGCCGCACCATCGAGGCGCTCGGCCGCGTCGACACGGTGTGTTTCGACAAGACCGGCACGCTCACCGACAGCCGGTTGCAGCTGGTCGCCCTCGCCGATCTCGACGACCAGTGGTGCGCCGGGCAATTCGGCGATTCCGCTCAGTCCCGCCGTTTGCTGCGGGCGGCCGCACGGGCGTGCCCCGGATCGAGCGACGGCCCGCCGGTGCATGCCACCGACCGCGCGGTGGTGGAGGCCGCCGACGCCCAGCTGGGTGTCCGGGCCGCGCACGTGTGGGATCCCATCGAGGAGGTGCCGTTCGAGAGCTTCCGCGGCTACGCGGCGGCCGTGGGCCACACCGCCCACCACATCCGGCTGGCGGTGAAGGGCGCCCCGGAGGTACTGCTGCCACGCTGCGACCAGGTGCTGCGCGCCGACAGCGAAGGCGGCCACCGGGTTTCGGCGTTCAGCGAGGCCGATCGCGCCGACGCGGAGGCTGCCGTGCACCAGCTGGCCGAGCGCGGGCTGCGGGTGCTGGTGGTGGCGCGGCGCGACTTCCCCTCCGCGCCAGACGATGTCGACGGCGAGATCGAACACCTGACCCTGCTCGGATTCGTCGGCATCGCCGACCATCCCCGCCCGCAGACGCGGGACCTGATCCGGGAGCTGACGGACAACGACATCGGCATCCGGATGATCACCGGCGACCACCCCGTGACCGCCCGCGCGGTCGCCGATCAGCTCGGCATCCCCGCCGACACCATCGCGACCGGCGCCGACCTCGACGCGCTCGACGAGGACGGCCGCGCCGAGCTGATCGAGCGCGCCACCGTATTCGCCCGCGTCTCACCGGAACACAAGGTGCGCATCGTGTCGGCGCTGCAACGGCACGGGCACACGGTCGCGATGGTCGGCGACGGCAGCAACGATGCGGCCGCCATCCGCACCGCCGACGTCGGTATCGGGCTGGCCGCCCGCGGGTCGGTCGCCGCGCGCGAGGCCGCCGACCTGATCCTCACCCGCTCCGAAAACGGCGTCGATCCGTCGGTGCTGCTGCACGCGCTGGCCGAGGGCCGCAGCATGTGGCAGCGGGTCCGCGACGCCATCGGCGTACTGGTCGGCGGCAACGCGGGCGAGGTCACCTTCACCGTGCTGGGCACCCTGCTGTCCGGGCAGGCGCCCATCGGCACCCGCCAATTCCTGGTGGTGAATCTGCTGACCGACCTCGGTCCGGCGATGGCGGTCGCGTTGTCACGCGGGCGCGCCGAGACCACCGACTCGGGCGCACCCGTGCTGGAGGAGCAGGCGGAACTGGGTGGCGCGTTCCTGCGCTCGGTCGCGGTGCGCGGCACCTGCACGGCCCTGGGCGCGGGCACGGCGTGGCTGCTGGGCCGGACCACCGGACGTCGCCGCCGCGCCGAGACCATGGCGCTGGCAGCCCTCATCGGTACCCAGCTGGGCCAAACCCTGGTCATCGGCCACCGCAGTCCCCTGGTGTGGACGACGGTCGCGGGCAGCTGGGTACTACTGGCCGGGGTGATCATGACGCCCGGAGTGAGCCGCTTCTTCGGCTGCGTCCCCCTGGGCCCGATGGCCTGGACGATCGTGGCCGGCAGCACCGCCCTCGGCACAGCAAGCGCCGTCGCCGCAAGCCGCGTATTGGCGTAGGAGAGCCGGCCGGTCGTGAGCTCGCCCGGCCTCGGCTTGCCGGTGTCTGCCCGGCACTGTCAGCGCAGCATCAACCCCGCTGCGATGAAGGTGACGATGATCAGCACCGCGAAGCAGGTGATGAGCTGCCAGTGCAGGAGGGCCTCGCGCTGTTTGGCGATGGTGACGCGGAGGGTGGCGTCCACGCGGTTGTGGTCGACCAGGCGGCGGCGGGTGGCGTCCAGTTCGTCGGCGGTCTCCTCGGCGCGCTCCAGGCGGTGCATCAGCTTGTGGACCTGCTTGGCCTTGTCGCGAGTGGCCTTGCGCGCCAAGGCCAAAGCGGTGCGCTGATTCATCAGTTCGCGGCGCTGCTGAGCGATGACCAGGGCCTGTGCGCGCGTGTGCTCCTCCCAGTCGGTCACCGTTCCCCATCCTCCTGTGGTTTCGTCGCGGTATCCCCAGGCCAGTTCCCCGGCCACCCACTGTTCGATGAATTCCCTTACCGCCCAGGGTTTTTCCCGCGGTACCACCACTCCGGACCGGCCCGCCTCCACCAGGCCCGCGACCACTCGATAATCACACCCCTCCGGCGCGAAGTCGTCGACGGCCAGCGCCGGCATCTGCCCTACCCAGTACCCCGGCGGGCACAGCCACAAAACCTCGTCGCAGCCGACGGCGCGCAGCCGGGCCGTCCGCTCCGCCGCGTGCGCCAGCGACACCGGCGCGCTGCGCACCTCGATCGCGCACAGCCGGTTGCCGCGCCGCCACAGCACCGACGGGGTCTGCGCACCCAGCGCCTTGTCCACCTCGGCGTCGTCGGCGCCCGACGCCAGCAGCCGCCCGCGCAGCCAATATTTCAGCCGCTGCACGTCCCAATGGCAGTTCCCACACCCGGCCTCACGGCATCGCTCCCCCGTCCGATGCCCTCGCGGATTCGGTTCGACCACCGGCAGATTCGCCGGCTCCGCAGAGGACAGCACCGCAGTAGGCCCGCGCTCGATCTCGCTCAGTTCCCTCGTGTCCACGCGACCACTTCCCCTACACCCAGCGGACCACAGTCGACCCGCTCCTTCCAGATTGCCGCACTTGCCAGCCCCCTTCACACGAACGTGACTATTTTCGTTACCCAACCGGGAGCCCAGCGTGATCATCGAACGCCGCCACCCGCCGTTACGTGCGAATTCGACACGGAATTAGCAGAATTCACGAAAACGCCACCGGCGCCTTCCGGCCATCCGGTCCGCGGGCTGCGCGACCTTCGCACGGCGGCTAAGCTTCGCCCATGGAGACCGCCGGATACATTCCTGTATCGACTGTGCGGAGCGCGCGGACGGCCAACTCGGTGGCCTTCGGATTGCAGGGCTTCTTCCTCGCGGTGATCCTCACCGAGTTGCCCCAGCAGCGGGACCGGTTCGGGCTCGACGACACCCAGATCCTGCTCGCCACCGTGCTGATCTCGGTGCTGGCGGCGGCGGGCAGCGTGGTGGCCGAACGGCTGGCGCTGCGCTGGTCCAGCCGCACCGCGCTGCGTGCCGGGCTGGCGTTGATCGCGGTCACCGGAGTGGGGATCGCGCTGGCGCCCCAGCTCGCGGTGCTGTTCGTTGCGCTGGGCGGGTACGGCGTCGCGGTCGGCGTGGTCGACGCGAGCACCAACATGCAGGCGGTCTTCATCCAGCACGGGTACGGCAAGGTGGTGCTGTCGTCGTTCTACGCGGCTTGGAGTGCGGGAGCGATCCTGGGCGCGCTGTTCGTGTCCACGTGCGAGGCTCTGGATGTCTCGCTGCCCATCGCGGTGCTGACGGCCGCGCTCGTCGTGCTGGTGGCCGGGCTGGTGTTCGGGCCGCGGCTGCTCGGCACGCGGCAGGCCGAGGCCGAACCCGAGGAGGCGGCGGCCGCCGGATCCGTCCCGCTACGCGCCTATCTGGCGATCGGCGTCGCGATGGCGCTGGTCTTCGCGGTCGACCTCGCCGTGGGCAACTGGTCGGCGCTGTATCTGCGCGACGAGTTGCGTTCCTCCTCGGCGACCGCGGCGTTGGCGCTGGCGGCCTATCAGGGTGCGTCGCTGGCCGGGCGGCTCACCGGCGATCTGTGGGTGCGCCGATTCGGGCCGCGGGCGGTGGTGCGGGTGGCGGCGGCGATCGGGACCGCCGGGCTGGCGCTGGTGGTCCTCGCCCCGGATCCGGTGGTGGCGATCGCGGGATTCCTCGTCGCCGGAATCGGATTGCCGGTGATCGCGCCGCTGTGTTTCAGCGAGGCGGGCCGGCTCACCGGCGGCCGCGGGCTCGACGCGCTCATCGCCCGGCTCAACCTGTTCAACTACGCGGGCACGCTGATCGGCGGCGGAGTGGTGGGCGGGGTGGCCGGTGCGACCAGTCACCGGATCGCCTATCTGTTGCCGTTGCTGTTCGCGGCCGCGTTGATCGTGTCGGCGCGGTTCTTTCAGCCGCGTCCACAGACGGGCAAACCGCCAGCGTCCGCACCCGGCCGTGCTGTACTGGAGGAATGAGCGACATCCCAGTCATCGTCGACCGGGCCGGTCTGTGGGACGCCGAAGCCCTCAGTGACGTTGCGGCGGCGACGTTTCCGCTGGCCTGCCCGCCGGAGCTGGCACCGGAGGACATCGACACGTTCATCGCCCGGATACTGTCGGGCGATCGCTTCGGCGACTACCTCAGCGATCCCGGCCGCACGGTGCTCAAGGCCGTGGCGGGCGGCGATATCGTCGGCTACGCCATGCTCGTGGCGGGCCCGCCCGCCGATCCGGAGATCGCCGCGGCGATGGGCGACCCGATGGTCGAGATCAACAAGCTGTACGTGCTGCCCGACCACCACGGCGCCGGGGTGTGGGGGGCCCCCCGGGGGGGGGGCGGCGGCGCCCCCCCCCGCCGGGGGGGGGGCGGGGGGGCGCGTGGTAGGGGGTGGTGGCCGGTGCGTACGGCGGGTGGTCGGGCTTGGTGCGGGGTCTTCCGTTGGCGGCCGACGGCGCCACCTTCGACGAGGCGATCGATGTGATGATCGTCGATCTGATGCTGGGGGAGATGGACGGATTCTCCTGTATTCGTGAGATCCGCC
>NZ_JARWOP010000063.1 GCF_029868745.1 Nocardia wallacei
GAGTAGGTCAGACCGCTCACGTCGCGCTGGTCGATTCCCTTGGCGCGCAAGGCCGCCGGGGCGCCGTTGACCGGTTCCTCGACCGGGGCGGGGGCGGCGGCGCCGACCGGGGAGCGCAGGCCGGGGGCTACGGCGGAGCCCGCGATGCCGGGAGGACCGGAGGACGGGCGTGGGCGTCCTACAGGTGGCGGGTGGTGTCGATGCCGAGGGACATGCCCGCCAGGCCGCGGCGGCGGACCGCGAGCTTGTCGGCGATGTCGTTGAGTACCTGGGCGGCGGCGTCGCCCGGGTTGCGCAGGACGATGGGGGTGCCCTCGTCGCCGGCCTCGCGCAGTTCCTGGGTGATCGGGATCTGGCCCAGCAGCGGCACATCGGCGCCGACCGCGCGGGAGAGCCGGTCGGCGACGGACTGGCCGCCACCGGAGCCGTACAGCTCCATCCGGGAGCCGTCGGGCAGATCCAGCCAGGACATGTTCTCCACCACCCCGGCGATGCGCTGCCGGGTCTGCAGGGCGATCGCGCCCGCTCGCTCGGCCACCTCGGCGGCGGCCGCCTGCGGGGTGGTGACGACCAGGATCTCGGCGTTCGGAACGAGCTGGGCGATCGAGATGGCGACATCGCCGGTGCCGGGCGGCAGATCCAGCAGCAGGACGTCGAGGTCGCCCCAGAACACGTCGGCGAGGAACTGCTGCAGCGCCCGGTGCAGCATCGGACCGCGCCACACCACGGGCGTGTTGCCCTGGGTGAACATCGCGATCGAGATGACCTTCACGTCGTGCGCGACCGGCGGCATGATCATCCGCTCCACCTGCGTGGGGCGCTGGTCGGTGCCGAGCATGCGCGGCACCGAGTGGCCGTAGATGTCGGCGTCGAGCACGCCCACCGAGAGCCCTCGCGCGGCCATGGCCGCCGCCAGATTCACCGTCACGCTGGATTTCCCGACGCCGCCCTTACCGGAGGCCACCGCGTACACCCGGGTCAGCGAGCCGGGCTGGGCGAAGGGGATGACCGGTTCGGCCGAATCGCCGCGCAGCTTCTTGCGCAATTCGGTGCGCTGCTCGTCGTTCATCACGTCGAGATCGACCGAGACGCCGCCGACCCCGGGAACGTCGGCGACCGCCTTCGTCACCGATTCGGTCAGCGTGGTGCGCAAGGGGCAGGCCGCCGTCGTCAGGTAGATCTCGACGTGGACGCTGCTGTCGTCGCCGACCGCGACACTCTTCACCATGCCCAGCTCGGTGATCGGTTTGCGAATCTCCGGGTCGTTCACTTTCGCGAGGGCGCCCCGCACATCCGATTCCGTAACCACTGGCATGATGCCGAGTCTAGCTGCGGCTAGATCCGGGGCAGCTGCCCGGAGTGCGGCGCGACTCCGGTGCGGTAGGCGACTTCCCAGGCCATCACGTTGGCCACGTAGGCCATCGAGTTGTTGTAGCGCATGATGGCCCGCGATTGCTGGGACAGGTCGTTCATGTCCAGGCCGCGGTCGCACAGGTACTTGCCCGCGGTGAGGGCGGCGTCGAACAGGTCCTGCGGGTCGGAGATGCCGTCGCCGTCGCCGTCGGCCGCGTACTTGCGCCAGGTTTCGGGGAGGAACTGCATCGGCCCGACGGCGCGGGTGTACGAGGACATGCCGCCGTCGAGTTCGCCGTCGGTCGCGTGCACGACCTGGTTGCCGCCGAGGCTGCCGTCGAGCACCGGTCCGTAGATCGGGTCGAGCGGGTAGCCTTTGGCGTCGGCCTTGCCGTAGGCGTGGTGCGACTCCACCTGGCCGATGCCGGCCAGCAGCGACCACGGCATGTGGCAGTTCGGATTCTCCTGTGCCAGTAGGCGTTCGGCGTTCTGATACGCCGACTGCGCGACACCGGGCAGGCCCAGCGGCCCCGCCGGGAGCGCGGCCGGTACCCGGCCGTCCGGCTGCGCAACGGTTTTCACGACCGGCGGCCCCGGATGTTTGGCGGCCCGCAGCAGGCCATCGGTGTCCGGTACCACCGCCTCCGAGTCGGCGGTGTGCTCGGAAGAATCCGGATCCTGTTGCAGCGCAGACAAAGTCGCGTGCTCGGCGGTATTGACCTCCGCCGCCGACGCCGCGCTCACGGCGACGACCCCTGCGGGGACGAGTCCGGTCAGTGCGATAACGGATCCGCGGCCGACATTTCTGACCGGCTGCTTGCGGTGACGTCCCACGGTGCGGTCGCCCTCCCATGCTCGCTGTGAGCTTTTCGTGACACAACGAGCTCAGGTTACCGCATCCGAGACCTTTTCGTTACTGCTTCGTGACCGTCTTTCGGTTTCGGTGGCCGAACAGGGGTTAAGGCGCCGGGGCGGGCAGCGGGATCACGATGCCGAAGGGCAGGGTGATGCCCGGCGCGGGCGGCGGTACCGGAGCCGCCTGCGGCGCCGGGGCCTGCTCGGCCGGGGTGGGTTCCGGTGTGAGAGCAGGGTTTTCGGCCTGTGGCTGCTCGGGTGCGGCGGCCTCCGGCGCGGGCGGTGCGGGTTGCTGCGCGTTCGGCTGTCCGGGCGCCGGGGGACTCTGCGGCGTCACGCATCCCGCCGGGGCGTTCGGATCACGCGGTGCGGCACCGGGAACCGGACCCTGGGCCTCGGCGGGTTTGCCCGGTTCGCCCGGCGCCCACTGCTGCCGAGCCTGGTCGCCCGGCTGCATGGGCTCGGGCATCGGCGCCGGGATGGCCGTCGCGGGGTCGCAGGGCTTGGGCGGCGGTGGCGGGCAGAAGATTCCGCACGGGATCGGCGGCAGGCCCGGGATGTTGATCATCACCTGGGTCTGCTGCGGCTGTGTCTGCGGGCGGACCTGTACCTGGCTCGGCGGCTGGACCGTGGTGGCCGCCGTCTCCGGCGGCGGTGTGGGCTCGGCCGGGAACCTGTTGTTGACCGCGACCATGTCCGGCCCGCTCGGCGCCTGCATGGCGCCCGGCGGGACGAGATCGGGGGAGATGGTCACCTGTGTCGGCGCGCCACCGGTCTTGTAGGCGTTGGACCAGCTCAGCACGTTGGCGGCGTAGGAAAGCGAGTTGTTGTAGCGCAGCACCGACCGCAGTTCCTGCTGTGGGTCGCGCAGATCCAGCCCGCCCGAGCAGAGGTACTTGGCCGCGGCGAGCGTGGCGTCGAAGACGTTGTTCGGGTCCGCGACGCCGTCGCCGTTGCCGTCGGAGGAGTAGTGGGTCCAGGTGCCGGGCAGGAACTGCATGGGGCCGACGGCCCGCACGTAGCCGCCGTCGGAGGCCTTGATGATCTCGTTACCGGGCAGCGTGCCGTCCAGCGAGGGGCCGTAGATGGCCCCGATGGTGGTGCCCGCCGCGTCGGTATGCCCGTTGCGGGCGTGCCCCGACTCGATGCGGCCGATGCCGGCCAGCAGGTGCCAGCTCAGCCCGCAGCCGGGCGAGGAGGACTGCATCGCCAGCTCGGCATTGCGGTAGGCGGCGAGCACGACCTCCGGAATGCCCAGCGCCCCACCGCCCGGCAGGGCGATGTCGCGCAGCGGCACGGTGCCCGCGAAGGGCGTGGTGGGCGTGGTCATCGCGCGCAGCTTGCGCGGCGGCTCGGGCGCGGCGGGCACCAGGCCGGCCGTTTGATCGGCCGTCGCGCTCTGCGGATCCGTGGCCGAGGTCGCGGCCGCGAGCTGCGCGTCCGGCGACTTGGGCGCGCTGGTGCGGACCGGCGTGTACGCCGTCGATCCCGACGCCATCAAACCCGCCACCACCAGCGCCGACACGGTAATCGGACCAGATATTCGCATCGGCACACCAATCCCCTCGTAGCCATTCGGTGACCGGCCCGCTACTGTCTGGGTCAGTCACTTCCCGCAACGTGATCCAGGTTACCCGGCGGTCAGCTCGTTGTTGTCGTTATTTGCGGTCAGTTGCCGTCAATTTGTGGCGAAATAGGTACTCGACCCCTCTTTCGATCGGTACTCTTCCGTGATTTGTCGGCTGGAACAGAATCTTCGTCGTTCCATGCGGAGTTCACCTCGAGGCGCGCCAGGGTGTCCTTGATGTCCTCGAGTTCCCGGCGCAGATAGTCCCTGGTCGCGACCTCGCCGACGGCGATCCGCAGCGCCGCCAGCTCCCGGGCCAGGAACTCGGTGTCCGCCTTGGTCTGCGCGGCGCGGGCGCGGTCCTCCTCGAGCGCGACCCGATCCCGGTTGTCCTGGCGGTTCTGCGCCAGCAGGATCAGCGGCGCGGCGTACGCGGCCTGCGTGGAGAAGGCCAGATTCAACAGGATGAACGGGTACGGGTCCCAGCGCAGCCGCACCGCGGACACGTTGAGGATCACCCACACGATCACGATGAGGGTCTGCAGCACCAGATACCGCCCGGTGCCCAGAAACCGGGCGATCCGCTCGCTGGTGCGGGCCAACGCCTCGGCATCGAAATCGAATCGGAACCGGTTCTCCACCGGTGTCTCCAGCCGGCCACGCGGCTTGTCGCTGCGCTCGGTCATGACCGCTCTCCTTCGATCGCCACCGTGCCCGCCGCGTGTTCCTCGTCCTGTTCGCGCCAGTCCTCGGGCAGCAGATGATCCAGGACGTCGTCGACGGTGACCGCGCCCAGCAGATGGTTCTCCTCGTCCAGCACCGGTCCGCACACCAGGTTGTAGGTGGCGAAGTAGCGGGTCACCGCGTTGAGCGGGGTGTCAGAGCCCAGGCAGGCCAGGTCCTTGTCCACCAGGCCGCCGACCAGGCTCGCGGGCGGTTCGCGCAGCAAGTGCTGGATGTGCACGCAGCCCAGGTAGCGGCCGGTCGGGGTGGAGGTCGGCGGGCGCACCACGAACACCATCGACGCCAGCGCCGGGGTGAGATTCGGATTTCGCACCCGGGCCAGCGCCTCGGCGACGGTCGCGGCGGGGGTCAGCACCACCGGCGCGGGCGTCATCAGGCCGCCCGCGGTGTAGGGGGAGTATTCGAGCAGGCGGCGCACCGGCTCGGATTCCTGCGGATCCATCAGCGCCAGTAGGGCTTCGGCCTCCCCGGTCGGCAGCTCGCCGAGCAGGTCGGCGGCGTCGTCGGGGTCCATCGCCTCGATCACGTCGGCGGCGCGTTCCGCACCGAGTTGCTTGACCACCTCGAGCTGGTCGGTCTCGGGCAGTTCCTGGACGACGTCGGCGAGCCGCTCGTCGTCGAGGGCGCGGGCCAGCTCGATCCGGCGCTTCTTCGGCAGCTCGCGCATCATGTGCGCGACGTCGGCCGCGCGCAGGCCCTCGTACTGCTCCAGCAGGGCGGTCACGCTCTGCCCCGGCAGGTTCAGTTCCTGCTGGGTCAGGCCGCGCACATCCGACCAGTCGACGACGTGCACCGTGCGGCGGCGGCCCAGGCGCCGGTGCCCGCGCACCGCCACCCGCGACACCAGCCAGTCGCGGGTGCGGGTCTGCTCGATGCCGAGATCGACCACGAACACGTCCACGTCCCGCACCTCCGGCCGATCCGGGTCGTCCACGCGCACCCGCGAATCGAGAATCTGTGCCAGGGCGAGCATTTCGCTGGGACGTTGCTCGAATCGGCGCAGGCTCACGGTGCCGGTGTTGAGGTTCACCGAGCCGGGCTCGATCGCGGTCACCCGCAGCATCGGCACGAAAATCCGTCTCCGCGTAGGCAGTTCCACGGCCAGGCCCAGGACCCGGGGTTGCTGCCGGTCGTAGCGGATGGAGATCACCACGTCGCGGACGCGGCCGATAGACTCCCCGTCCGGACCCAGCACCACCAGCCCCGCCAGCCGGGCGGCGAAAACCTTGGTAGCTGCCATAGTGCAAGGCTATGTGGTGCAGCGCCGGAAGCACGAACTCCAGGAGCCGCGCATGTCAACTCGCCGAACCGGCCTCGCCCCCGCCCGCCGCTCGGTGCTCGCCGTCCCCGGCAGCAACCCCAAGATGATCGAGAAGGCCAAGGGCCTGCCGGCCGACGAGATCTTCCTCGATCTCGAGGACGCGGTGGCGCCGGCGGCCAAGGCGACGGCCCGCGCGAATATCGTGGCGGCGCTGAACGAACCCGGCTGGGGCGAGCAGATCCGGGTGGTCCGGGTCAACGACTGGACCACCCAGTGGACCTACGCCGATGTCATCTCGGTGGTCGACGGCGCGGGCGCGGAGCTGGACGCGATCCTGTTGCCCAAGGTGATCGACGCCGGCCAGGTGCGGGCGCTGGATCTGCTGCTGACCCAACTGGAGAAGTCGGGCGGGCTCGAGGTCGGCCGGATCGTGATCGAGCCGCAGATCGAGAATGCCCAGGGGCTGCGCAACATCGACGAGATCGCCACCGCCAGCCCGCGGGTGCAGACGCTGGTGTTCGGCCCGGCCGACTTCATGGCCAGCATCAACATGCGCACGCTGGTCGTGGGCGAGCAGCCCGAGGGCTACGACACCGGCGACGCCTACCACCACATCCTGATGACCATCCTGCTCACCGCTCGCGCGCACGGCCTGCAGGCGATCGATGGCCCTTACCTGCAGGTGCGCGACCCCGAGGGCTTCCGGCGGGCCGCGAACCGCACGGCCGCACTGGGTTTCGACGGTAAGTGGGTGCTGCACCCGAGCCAGATCGAACTCGCCAACGAGATCTTCTCCCCGCGCCAGGCCGACTACGACCACGCCGAGGAGATCCTGGACGCCTACGCCTTCCACACCTCGCTCGAGGGCGGCGCGCGGGGCGCGGCCATGCTGGGCGACGAGATGATCGACGAGGCGAGCGCGAAGATGGCTCAGGTGATCGCGGGCAAGGGACGCGCGGCCGGGATGCGGCGCACCACCCGGTTCGTGCCCCCGGCTCCGGAAGACTGAGCGACGCGGCCCGGATCACAACCGGGAAGACTTCCGCGCGAACGTGACCCTCGTCGCGTCCGGCTCGGACACGCGGGGACGGAATATGCCTCGCGGGCGCGAGATGTCCCCGGACCTAGCATGATGGGGGATATGACCAATCCGTTGGGGAACGCGAATCGCAATCGGCCGGGTCTGCCGACGCCGCCGTCGGGCTGGCCGGTCGGGTCGTACCCGACCTACGCCGAGGCGCAGCGGGCGGTCGACTACCTGGCCGACAACCAGTTCCCGGTGGAGAACGTGACCATCGTGGGCGTGGACCTGATGCAGGTCGAGCGGGTGCTGTACCGGCTGACCTGGGGCAAGGTCATCGGCGGCGGCATGGTCTCGGGCGCGTGGCTGGGCCTTTTCCTGGGCCTGCTGCTGAGCCTGTTCACTACCGGCGGCGCGATCGGCCCGCTGGTGGTGGGCCTGGTCGGCGGTGTCATCTTCGGTGTCATCTCGACGTCGATCCCGTACGCCGCCACCCGCGGACAGCGTGATTTCGCGTCCACCATGCAGCTGGTGGCCGGGCGTTACGACGTGCTGTGCGAGCCGAAGGCCGCCGAGCAGGCCCGCGACATGCTGGCCAAGCTGGCCCTGTAGTCGATGGATGTCCTCGGCGAGGTCCGAGCCGCGGCGCTCGGGCATTTCGGTGTGTCCGCGGCCGATTCGGCCTCGGTGACGTTCCTGGGCCTGGAGCCGATCGAGATCCTGCGCGTCCCCGACGGGGAACTGGTGCACTACGTGACCCTCGGCGGCGCGCGTCACCCGATGACCGATCCCACCGCCGCCCTGGCAGATCCGGAGCGGGGCCCGCGCGCGGAACTGGTGCTGACGCTGCGCGGCGGCGTGGGCGGTCACGCCGGGCTGACCAAGGGCCTCGGCATTCTCATCGCCTCGCCCGCGGTGGAAGGCGTGGTGCTGCTACCGGACGCGCTGCTGGATCTGGGCGAGCCGCTGTGGCACGGTGCGCCGTTCACCGCGGCGCTGCTCGGCCTCGCGGACCTGCCGGAGGTTCCGCTGCCCGAACCCGCCGAGCCCGTGCGGTTCCTGTCGGTCACGCCGATCACCGCCACCGAGGCGGCCTGGGTGCGGGTGCGCGGGGCGAGCGCGCTGCGCGACGCGTGGGCGGAGGCGGGTATCGATGTGCACGACCCGGGCCGAGGCGCGGCGAACCTGTAGCGCAACACATTTCGCCCCTATAGCCAGTGGTTGCGGCGCAGCATGTACAGCAGTCCGCCGCAGACCACCAGGATGATCGCCCACACCAGCGGATACCCGTATCGCCAGTGCAACTCGGGCATGTAATCGAAGTTCATGCCGTAGATTCCGGCGGTCATGGTCGGCACGGCCGCGATGGCGACCCAGGCGGAGATCTTGCGCATGTCGGTGTTCTGCTGCACGCTCACCTTCGCCAGCACGGCGTTGATCAGCGCGCTCAGCATCTCGTCGAAGTCGCTGATGCGCTCGGCGGCGGCGGTGTGGTGGTCGGCCACGTCGCGCAGGTAGCGCCGGATCTCCTTGGGCAACGGCAGATCCGTGCTGCGCGAGAGCGTCTGCAGCGGCAGCGCGAGCGGGTTGACCGCGCGCCGCAGCTCGACCACCTCGCGCTTGAGCTGATAGACGGCCTCGGTGGTGAGACGGCTGCGGGGCGTGAAGACGGCCTCCTCCATCTCCTCGACGTCGTCCTCCACCTCCTGGGTGACCGACAGGTAGGAGTCCACGACGTGATCGGCGATCGCGTGCAGCACGGCGCCGGGCCCGAGCGCCAGCCGCTCCGGACGGTCCTCCAGATCGTGGCGCACCCCGTGCAGTCCGGTGTGCTCGCCGTGCCGCACGGTGATGACGAAATCCCGGCCCATGAAGATCATGATCTCGCCGGTCTCGACGATCTCGCTGACCGCGTGCAGATCGTGCTCCACATATTTCACCGTGCGCAGCACCAGGAACAGCACGTCGTCGTAGCGCTCCAGTTTCGGGCGCTGGCGGGCGTGCACGGCGTCCTCGGCCGCCAGCTCGTGCAGGTCGAAAGTCCTTGCCACATCGTCCATCTGGTTCTGATCCGGCGCGTGCAGCCCGACCCACACGAACCCGGCCGCGCGCTCGCGCACTTCGGCGAGCGCCTCGGCGTGGGTGAACCGGCCCGGCAGCCGGTGGCCGTCCACATAGACTGCGCAGTCGATGATCGCGCGCGCGGTCGGAACCGGGATGCGGTGCGGCGTCGGTGCGGTTCGCCCACGCCCGCGAAACGACGGCAGCGGCGGAATCTGCGGCATTGGGTGGATGCTACGCACGCTGATCGCCGAGGCCACACCACGGTTCGGCAAGATGGACAGGGTGCGCATCGACCTGCATACCCATTCCACGGCCTCCGACGGCACGGACACCCCGGCCGAACTGGTCCGCCGGGCCGCCGCGGCGGGGCTCGACGTGCTCGCCGTCACCGATCACGACACCACCTCCGGCTGGGCCACGGCCGCCGACGCCCTGCCGCCCGGCCTGACGCTGGTGCGCGGGATGGAGATGTCCTGCGTGGGAACGGGTGAGGACGGCCGGCCGGTGCCGGTACACCTCTTGGCCTATCTGTTCGATCCGGCGGACGCGGCGTTCGCCCGGGAACGCGAGCGGTTACGGGCCGAGCGCACCGAACGGGTGCGCACCATGGCCGAACGGATGGCCGCCGACGGCCTGCCGGTCGACCCGGACGAGGTCCTCGCCTCGGCGGGCCCGTCCGCCGGTCGCCCGCATCTGGCGCGCGCCCTGGTCGCCGCCGGTGTGGTGCCGACGGTGGACGCCGCCTTCGTGGACCTGCTCGCGCCGCGCGGCCGCTACTACGTCGAGAAGGCCGACACCCCGCTGCGCCGCGCGGTCGAGATGGTCGCCGCGGCGGGCGGAGTGACCGTGGTCGCGCACGCCCGGGCCCGCACGCGCGGACGGCTGCTGGCCCTCGATGACATTCGCGAACTGGCCGGGCTCGGGCTGGGCGGGCTGGAGGTCGACCATCCCGACCATCACGACGCCGACCGGGCGCTGCTGCGCGAGCTGGCCGCCGAACTCGGCCTGCTCACCACCGGATCGTCGGACTACCACGGCGCCGACAAGACCCTCCGGCTCGGCCAATTCACCACGGCCCCAGAGGACTACGAGGCACTGGTGGAGAAGGCGTCCGGGGTGCCGGTGATCGCGGCGTGAGCGGATTCGGCGGAGGCGGCCGCGAGGTCCGCGGATGAGGGTGCTGCGCGCGGTGAGCGGAGTCGTGGCCGGTGGCCTGGTGATGCTGACCCTGGTGTTGTTCGGCGCCGCGTTCATGGGCGACCGGCGCGGATTTCCGGGGCCCGGTACGGAGATGCTGGCGTGGCATATAGGGGTGTCGGTGGTGGCCGTGGCCGCGCAGATTTTCGCCGATCGGCGTCGCGGTTTCCTGGCCTTTTTCGGGTCGGTGGTCGTTTTTGTGGCGGCAGGTTACCTGTTGGTTACGCAATGGTGGAATTAGGGTGAGCGTAACGGTTGCGGTCGAATGAATTGTGGCCGAACATTTTTCTTTGTGAGCGAAATGTCGGTCGATGTGCTGGTGCTGGGTGGTGGTCCCGCCGGAATGTGGGCGGCGCTGGCCGCGGCCCGGGCCGGCGCCCGGGTGGCGGTGGTCGACAAGGGGCGTTGCGGCAGCAGCGGTCCGACCGCGAAAGGCACTGCCGCACTGTGGAATATCCCGCCCGGCCCGGCCCGCGAGGAGGCGGTGTCGCGCAGCTACCGGCACGGCGGGTGCCTGGGCGACCCGGAATGGATGGACCGGGTGCTGGCGGAGACGCACCGCCGGGTCGATCAGCTCGTGCGCTGGGGATATCGCTTTCCGGGCGACCGCGCCGGGCAGCCTTCCCGAATCTGCCTGAACGGTTCGAGATATCTCGGCCGGATGCGGCGCAGTCTGCTCATGGCCGGTGTGCGCATTCTCGATCATCACCCCGCCCTGCAATTGCTCCTCGATTCCGAGGGCGCGGTTTCCGGCGCCTCCGGGGTGCGGCCGCACGACGAATTCCGGGACTGGACCGTCCGGGCCGGCGCGGTGGTGCTGGCGACCGGCGGCTGTGCCTTCCTGTCCGGTGGCGCCGGCAGCGATGTCGACACCGGCGACGGACTGCTCATGGGCGCGGAGGTCGGCGCGGAACTGTCGGGCATGGAGTTCTCCAACGCCTACGCCCTCGCTCCGGTCGGCGATATCCGCCTGGCCGCGATCGGCGACGAGACGCCCGGCCCGCTCCCGGCGCCCGCGCCGGATATGGCCCTGCACTTCGCCACCCTCTACGACGAATCCGGCACACCGCTCGGCGGCGGCGGGCTCGGCTCGCGGGCCGCGGCGTTCGCCGCCCTCGCCGACGGCCGCCGGGTGTATGCCGCGTTGGACGAGATCCCCGGTCCGCTGCGCAAACAGTTGGCTCGAACGCCGTGGTTCGCCGCCGGGGGCAGCGATCCGGTACGGGTGCCGCTGCGCGCCGTCCTGGAGGGCACCGTGCGCGGTACCGGTGGCCTGAGAGTCGCCGGATTCGACTGCGCCACAACAGTTCCCGGGCTGTACGGCGCGGGTGACGTGACCACGCGCGAGCCCGTCACGGGCGCGGTCGGCGGTTTCGGCGGTCAGGGCGGGGCCTGGGCGATGTCGTCGGGGGTGTGGGCCGGTGCGGGCGCGGCGCGGTTCGCGAGCCACCGCGGTCCGCTGGGCCGGGCCGATCCGGCGCCCGGCGCGGGCCTGAACGCGACGGCCGGTATCGATCCGCGGGCGGTCATCGGCCTGGTGCAGGAGCACACGCTGCCGCTGCGGCGCAGCTACTGGCGCAGCGCGGGCAGCCTGCGCGACAGCATCGCCGAACTCGACGGCATGTGGCCGGTGACGGAGGTCGATCTCGGCGGCCGCGGCCCGCAGCGGCTGCGCGCCCGGCAGGCGGCGGCGTTGCTGGCGGTGGCGCGGTGGACCAAATACAGTGCCCTCGCCCGCACCGAGACCCGCGGGATGCACCGGCGCACCGACCACCCGGGCGAGGCCGGCGACTGGCGGGTCCGGTTGCGTGCCGGCGGGGTGGCGTCGGTCTGGGTGCGGCCGGAGCAGTGCGATCCCGGAACAGCGCCGCACCGCGCGGATCTCGCTCCGGCGTAACGACCTCACATCCGCTCGTCCCCGAATGGTGCGACAGTTCACCTTCTTCGGCCGCCGAACTGCGAGTTTCCGCTTACCCAGGGGTAATTCGAGGCCGCTACCCTCGGAAGATGGCAGCACTCGTCGCACAGCGATTTGGCAAGTCCGGGTCCTGGCTGGCAGAATGTTGCGGATTCCCGGCCGACGCCACCGCCCGGCCCGGGACGGTTGGTGAAATTCGGTTCGTGACGCACGGCTCCGAATCGCGAATCACCCCACTGTATTGCCCGGACCCACCCGTCCGGTTCTCGCTCGACAGATCTCTGCGGCGACCAGCGGACCGAATGCCGTCAGGCCTCCGTGACTTGCCGTGCTGTAGCTACCGCGGGGTATCGCTCCGGCATCCGCGAGCGTGCGCAGCGAACTCGTGAGTAACCCGTAAAACCACTGATCCCGATACCCGGCGGTAACCGTAAGCCGGGGTAGCCACCACCGAGCAGGAGTGAGATCGTGTCACCCGTGACTGACGCACCGAACGCCGCCACGGCGAGCCGTGAGAATGATGCGGCCAGCCTGTCCGCCATTACGCACGAAGAGATTTTCGCGGGCCATCTCGGGGGCAAGCTCTCGGTGGAACTGACCGCCCCGCTGGACACTCAGCGCGATCTGTCGATCGCCTACACCCCGGGCGTCGCGGAGGTCAGCCGTGCGATCGCCAAGGACGAACAGCTGGCCAAGCGCTACACCTGGACCGACCGGCTGGTCGTGGTCGTCTCCGACGGCACCGCCGTGCTCGGCCTGGGCGACATCGGCCCGCGCGCGTCGCTGCCGGTGATGGAGGGCAAGGCCGCGCTGTTCAAGAAGTTCGCCGGCCTGGACTCGATCCCGCTCGTGCTCGACACCAAAGACGTCGACGAGATCGTGGAGACCCTGATCCGGCTGCGCCCGAGCTTCGGCGCGGTGAACCTGGAGGACATCTCCGCGCCGCGCTGCTTCGAGATCGAGCGCCGGGTCATCGAGGCGCTGGACTGCCCCGTGATGCACGACGACCAGCACGGCACCGCGATCGTGGTGCTGGCCGCGCTGAACGGCGCCGCCAAGGTGCTGGGCCGCGACATCTCGGGCATGAAGGTCGTGGTGTCCGGCGCCGGTGCGGCCGGTGTCGCGTGCACCAACATCCTGCTGGCGGCGGGCGTCTCCGACATCGTGGTGCTGGACTCCCGCGGCATCGTCGGCCGGGACCGCTCCGACCTGAACGCGGTGAAGGCCGAGCTGGCCGAGCGGACCAACCCGCGCGGGCTGTCCGGCGGCCCCGCCGAGGCGATGGCCGGGGCCGACGTGTTCCTGGGCCTGTCGGCGGGCACTATCGCGGAGGACCTGATCGCGTCGATGGCGCCGGAGTCGGTCGTGTTCGCTATGTCCAACCCGGACCCGGAGATCCACCCGGAGATCGCGCACAAGTACGCCGCCGTCGTGGCCACCGGCCGCAGCGACTTCCCGAACCAGATCAACAACGTGCTCGCCTTCCCCGGCGTCTTCAAGGGCGCGCTCGACGCGGGCGCCCGGCGCATCACCGAGGGCATGAAGGTCGCCGCGGCCAACGCGATCTTCAGCGTCGTCGCCGACGAGCTGGCCCCCGACAAGATCATCCCGAGCCCGCTGGACCCGCGCGTCGCCCCGGCGGTCGCGGAGGCCGTCGCCGCCACCGCGCGCGCGGAAGGTGTTGCGTAACAAGCTGTTTCGCCGACAAAGGCGCTCGTCCAGTGCGGACGGGCGCCTTTCGCGTTTTCCGCGGGCGGCGGCCCCTGTTGACATATGCAGGTAAATACCTGCATTATCGGGGTGTGAGCCTCGAAGAGCGGATGATGGACGCGGTGTTCAAGGCGCTGGCCGATCCCACGCGGCGGTTGCTGCTGGACCGGCTGCGTGAGCACAACGGGCAGACGCTGCGCGAGTTGTGCGAGCGGTTGGACATGGCGCGGCAGTCGGCCACCCAGCATCTCGACATCCTCGTGCGCGCCGGTCTCGTCACCGTCGTC
Source organism: Nocardia wallacei (assembly GCF_029868745.1). Classification (GTDB taxonomy): domain Bacteria; phylum Actinomycetota; class Actinomycetes; order Mycobacteriales; family Mycobacteriaceae; genus Nocardia; species Nocardia wallacei_B. The sequence continues at coordinate 13,978 of NZ_JARWOP010000063.1, forward strand.
CGGCGCGGCCGGGAACGGCTGCACTATCTCAATCCGGCGCCCATTCACGACATCGAGCAACGCTGGATCTCCGTCTTCGACAAGCCCCGTTTACAGACAATCGACGCCATCAAGAACCGAGCCGAGGAGTACGCCATGATCACCGACACCACCACCGTGCCGAACTACGTCTACGTCACCTACATCCGCGCCAGTGCCGAGCAGGTGTGGCAGGCGCTGACCGACGCCGACCTGACCGCCCGCTACTGGGGTCATGCGAATGTGTCGGACTGGCAGCCGGGTTCGGCGTGGGAGCACCGCCGCGCCGACGGCTCCGGCGCGGTCGACGTCACCGGAAAGGTGCTCGAGGCCGAGCCGCCGACCCGGCTCGTCCTCACCTTCGAGGATTCACCGGAGGAGGCGGCCGGGCGCGAACCCTCGGTGGTCACCTTCCGCGTCGAACCGCACGAGGACATCGTCCGCCTCACGGTGACGCACGAGAATCTGCCCAATCGCGAGATGCACCAGGGCATCTCGGACGGCTGGCCCGCCGTCCTCGCCAACCTCAAGTCGCTGCTGGAGACCGGCGAGGTGCTCCCGCAGGCTCCCTGGGAGATGTCGAAAGCTCACGCCTGAGCGCCGGCGCGAATCGAGCAGACATCATGGATACCGCCCCACTGCGAACCGCCTACCGTGTGTTGCTGGACGCTGCCGCGGAGGTGAGCGACGCGGGCGACACGTGCCGGATTCCGCCCGCCGGTGAATGGAACGCTGAACAGATATTGGCGCATGTATCTCTCATCACGGCCGCGACCATCGCCGCCGCGAGTGCGGTCGCGGCCGGAGCGAACACTGTCTTCGACAATCGGACGGCTCAGGACAGCTGGACGATCCGGCGCGTGATCGACCGCGCGGGCGGCGGCCCCGGCCTGCGTGACAGGATTCGGCAGCAAGGAGAGATCCTCTGCGGGTTCGGCGGGGCGGCGCTGAGTGATGCGGAGCTGAAAACCCCCGTTCCGGCATTGCTGCTGTCCGCCGGGACCGTCCTGGTCGACGGGCCGGTCCCGCTGCGGGAGCTGATCGCCGGCCTGGCGGAGGCCGAACTCCCCGGGCACACAACGCAATTGCTGGCACTGCTACCGGAGCGGTCGCCTGCTTGATGCGGTGCCGTCGAAGATGTAGCGGCCCAGCCCGCCGAGGTCGACGTAGGCGGCGGTGGCGACGACCTGCAGGGTGGGCCGAGCGCAGGCCGGTCAGCAGCACCTGGCGTTCGGTCATCCCTACGGCGCGGCAGGCGTCGACCACATTCGGATCCACGTTGGCGATTCCGGCGTAGGCGCCGGCCAGCAGTGGCGGGATACCGACGGTGAGCAACGCCAGCAGCGGGGGTCGTGGAGTTCACTGCGGGTCCTTCGGCCCCGGGCGCTGGCGGGCGGGGCGTCGCACTCCGACTACGATTCGTCTGCGGACGGCCACCCACTGGTCGTCCATACTGTCAGCCGCGTGTCGTTCTTACTATCTATCGGGAGTGGGTGTCGCCGGATGGTGTTGGCCGCATCGGTGCGGATGTCGGCCCGCGCGGTGGTCGCGGTGGTGGCCGCCACGCTGGTTGTTTCCTGTTCGGACGGCGATTCCGAGGTGGCGGTCACGGTGGGCGCCGGGAATTCCGCTCAGTCCGAACTGATCTCCGAGATCTACGCCGGGGCGCTGGCCCGCGGCGGTACGCACACCGCCACCCGCGCCCGGCTCGGGCAGCGCGGCGACTATCTGGCCGCCCTCGACGCCGGCACGGTGCAACTGGTCGGCGACGACAGCGGCGACCTGCTGAGCGCCCTGGACTCGGGTTCCCGCGCGCGGCTGCCCGACAAGCTCGCCGCCGCGGCCGCCACCACGACGACGCCCGCACCCGGCGCGAAGCCCGTCCCCGATGTGTCGGACGCGGTCAGCCGCGCGCTGCCCGAGGGCTTGGCGGTGTCCGATATCGCCGACGGCACCGATCTGCGTCCGGCCTTCGTATTCTCGCCCGAGCACGCTCAGCGGTTCCCCGACTCGCTGGCGGAGCTGGCACCGCACTGCGGCGAACTGACCGTCGGCATCGCCACCGGCAGCGAACTGGACCCGCTGCGCCGTTCCCCCGACCCGCGGCACGACGTCCTCGACCCGCTGCACGCCGTCTACGGCTGCGACATCACGCACTACTCGGTCTATCCGAGCGACTCGGAACTCCGGAAAGCGTTGCGGGACGGGCAGGTTCATGCCGGTGTGCTGACCGCTCCGGCGGCCCTGCTGCCCGGCGGCGCCGGTGAGCTGGTGCCGATCGCCGACCCCGACTACGCCTTCCGCGCTCGGAGCGTCCTCCCGCTGTTCCGCAAGGGCGCGCTCAGCGGGCGTCAGATCAAACAGCTCAACAAGGTCGCCGGGGAACTCACCACCGACGACCTCACCGAGCTGGTCCGGCGCCTGCGCGACGAGCACGCCGCGGCCGCCGACCTGGCCCGCACCTGGCTGGACTCGCACGACCTCTGAGCGCGGCACGCCCGGGGCCGGTGCCGGGGCGGCATCCCGGGCCGGGCGTAAAGTCGGAGAGAGATCGCCGACTATCCGGGGGTCCGCATGATCTTGGTAGTTGTACTGGGAGTGCTGGCCGCGTTCCTGTTCGCCACGGCCGGTTTCCTGCAGCAGCGAGCGGCCCGCGAGGTGGTGGCGGAACAGCCGCGGGCCGCGCGGGTTCCGGGCCTGTCGATGCTGATGCGCCGCCTGGTGCGGAGCCGGACCTGGCTGCGGGGCTGGCTGACGAACCTCGCCGGATTTCTCACCCAGGCCGCGGCGCTGCAGGTCGGCTCGGTCGCCGCCGTACAACCCCTGATGTCGACCCAGCTGCTGTTCGCGGTGCCGCTGGAGGCGGCCGGACGGCAGCGGCGGCCGCTGCCCCGGGACCTGCTCTACGCGCTGCTGGTGTGCGCGGGGCTGGCGGTGCTGTTCAGCGTGGAGGGCGCCGCACCGCTGTCGGGGGAGCCGGAACGGTCGCGCGTGCTGCTGGCGACGGTCTCGGCGGCCGGACTGGTCGTGCTGCTGGCCGCGGCCAGCACCCGCTGCTCGATCCGCGTCGCGGCCAATCTGGTCGCCGTCGCCGCGGGCATCTGCTTCGCGATGAGCGCGGTATTCATGAAGCTCACCACCGACGACCTGCTGCATCGCGGAATTCCGGCGACCGCGGTGGACTGGCCGGGATATCTGTTGGCGCTGTCCACACTGAGCGGCCTGCTGCTGGAACAGGCCGCGTTCGCCGCGGGACCGCTGCCCTGGGCGATCGCGGCGATGAGCGTCACCAATCCGGTGACCAGCTACGTCGTCGGCATTCTGGCCTTCCAGGTCACGATTCCCCTCGATCCCGGCGCGCTGGCCGGAATCGCGATCGCCGGCGCGCTGATGGCCTGGGGGATCGCCGGACTCGCGCATTCCCCGCTGGCGCAGGCCTTCTACGACAACACCGAAGCGTCCCCGGAGGACGAATATGCGCTGCGTTCGGACGGCGTAGGCGATTGCCCGGACGGCGGGAAAGCGGGCGAGGGCGGCCGCTGAAAAGCGCGACGCGCCGATAAATCAGCCTGCCAAGAGATCTTATCGAGCCGTGTCGGCTGTGTTATTACGGTTGACGTGGGCAATCCATCGCGGCCCGTCCTGTGGCGGGACATCGCGGTCGGGCTGGTCGTGTTCGGGCTGTATCTGCTGGTCGATACGCTGCACAGCCCGGAGCGGCGAGTCGCGGCCGATCGGCACGCGCGCTCGCTGTTCGATCTCGAGCAGCGGTCGCACCTGGATGTGGAACTCTCGCTGAATCGGTGGCTGGCCGCGCACGAGGGACTCGCCACCATCGCGAACTACGAATACGCCTTCACCTACATCGTCACCGCGTTCGTGCTGCTGTTCTGGATGTATTTCCGCAGACCTGCCGACTATCCCCGGGCCCGCGACTCGTTTCTGCTGTTGAATGTGCTCGCCATCGCCTGTTTCGCGGTCTATCCGGTGACGCCGCCGCGGCTGCTGCCGGATCTGGGCTTCGTCGATACCGTTGTCGCGGGCGATACCTGGGGTTCGTGGGGGACTCCGATGGTCGACGGCAGCAATCAACTGGCGGCGGTGCCGTCGTTGCACGTGGGGTGGGCGCTGTGGGTGAGCGTGGTGCTGGCGCGGATCGCCGGCGGCCTGGTGGTGCAGCTGCTCAGCGCGCTGCACGTGCTGATCACGGTGTACGTCATCGTCGCGACCGCGAACCACTTCGTGGTCGACGCCGTCATCGCGGCGGCGTTCGTGGCGGCGAGCATCGCGCTGGTCGACCGCTGGTATGCCCGGCCGCCCGTGGTGCCGCCCGCCGACGCCTTCTTCCTGCATATCGAGGACGCCGGGCTACCGCAGCAGGTCGGCGGCATGGTGGTGCTGCACCCCCGCCCGGACGGCGGTCCGCGCGTCGAGGAGATTCGGGCGCTGGTCCGGGGCGAACTCGAGCACCTGCCGCGCTTCCGCCAGCGGCTGCGGCTCGCCGGTCGGTTCCGCCGCGCGCGCTGGGTCGACTCGGAGATCGACTGGGACTGGCATGTCACCGAGCGGGTCGTCGATGCCGCCGTGGCGCCGGGCGCCGACGGCACGCCGTGGACCGCGGATATCGCCTTGCTGGTCACCGAGCTGGCGGGCGAGCCGCTGCCGCGCGATCGGCCGCTGTGGCGGCTGGTGCTGGTGCGGGACGGGACGGTTGGGGTGGTGGGCGTGGTGCTGCTGCTGCATCACACCGTCGCGGACGGCGTCGGGACGGTGGTGCAGGCGCTGCACCTGTTGCGGCCCCGGGTCGATCTGACCGTCGGCGACCGGCGCGGGCCCGGCCGGGCCGCGACCGCGGTGGCGACCGCGACCGGGTTCGCTCAGCTCGCGACCGACGCGCGTCCCGCCGGGCGGCTGCCCGCCGGGTCCACGCACCGCGCCTTCGCCGTGGTCGGGCTGGACCTGGAAACCGTTCGGGCAGTGGCGCGTTCGCGGCGGGCGCGGGTCACCGACGTGCTGCTCACCGTCATGGTCTGCACCCTGCAGCGGATGCGGCCGGAGTGGGCGGGCCCGCTGCGGGACCGGCTGCGGGTGGCGGTGCCGCTGATGGTCCGCGAGCCGTCGTCGGCGGCCGAGGGCAACCTCACCGCCGCGGTCATGACCGACGTGCCGTTCGCCCCCGCCGCTCCCGCCGACCTGCTGGACGACATCCGGGCCCGCAGTTCCCGCCTGCACAGCGGAACCCGGGCGCTGGCTTCGCATTTCGTCATGGGCACCGGACTGCGGCTGCTGCCGGAGCCGGTGGTCGGCTGGTTCGCCCGTAATGTGTACGGCGGCGGGTTCTTTCACGCCATCGTGTCGAACATGGCCGGGCCCGAGGGGGAGATGACCTTCGCGGGTCTGCCGATCGCCCAGGTGTTCCCCATCCTGCCGCCGGCGCCGGGCGTGCCGCTGGTGGCGGGCGTGCTGAGTTGGCGCGGGGTGCTGGGGATCGGTGTGTCGGCCGATCCGGCGTTGCTGGATCCGGCGGTCTTCGCCGCCGAGTTGCCCAGGGTGCTGGCCGAATTGGACACGCCCGCCGTGGTCGCCGATCCGCGCCCGCCGGTACCTTCCGGCGAGTAGTCTGAGCCGACTGATCAAGCCGTCGCGGCGTTGCGACGGGTCGACAGGCCCGGCAGCGCCGTCCAACCGACCCATCGAGGGAGGCGGGGCATGTTCGACCGGGACATGTGCACCCGAACCGCGGCGTTGCTCGCCGCCTGCGCGCTGACCATCCTGCCGGCCGTCACGGCCTGCGGCGGCTCCGACGACGAGTCCGACGCCGCCGGAACCACCGGCCCACCCTCGGTGACCGAGGCGGTCACCCGCAGCTACGAGCGCTTCTTCGACGGCGGCACCGACGCCGAGGAGAAGATGGCGGTGCTGGAGAACGGCAAGGCGTTCGCCGACACGATCAACGCCCAGGCCGATTCGCCGATGTCCAAGTCCACCGCCGCGACCGTCTCCGCCGTGGCCGGCACCGGCACCGACCATGCCGACGTCACCTACACCATCCTGATGGGCGGCAAACCGGCCCTGGCGAACCAACCGGGCTCGGCGATCTACCAGGACGGCACGTGGAAGGTCACCGCCGCCACCTTCTGCGCCCTATTGACCTTGCAGGGCAACCCACCCGCGGTCTGCGCCACTACCGCACAGCCCGCCCCCGGCGCGCCTACCCCGGCTTCACCCGCCCCCGGCGCGCCCGCTCCGGCCGCACCCACCGCGGGGCCGTCTGTCTCCTCTTCCGATGTGGTGCCGGGCAACTGACCGGGCGGGAGGGCATATGACCGCACCGAGTGCCTCGACTCGCGCGGCGCGTCCGAATGTCGCGTTGGCGACCGTTACCGCGGTGCTGTTCGTGACGTTTCTGGATACCACCATCGTCAGTGTGACCCTCGGCGATATTCAGTCCGATCTGCACGCGGGCGTGGTGTCGTTGCAGTGGGTGGTCAACGCGTACACGCTGGTGTTCGCGAGTTTGATGCTGACCGCCGGCACGCTCGGGGATCGATGGGGGCGCAAGCGCGTGATGGTGGCGGGCCTGGTGGTGTTCTGTGTCGGCTCGGTGCTGTCGGCGACCGCGACCAGTGTGGCCGTGCTGATCGCCGGGCGCGGGGTGATGGGGTTGGGTGCGGCTGCCTCGGAGCCCGGCACGCTGTCGGTGCTGCGGCACATCTATCCCGACCGCGGCGCTCGCGCCAAGGCGCTGGGCGCGTGGGCGGCGGTGTCCGGGCTGGCGCTGGCGGCCGGGCCGGTGATCGGCGGGCTGCTCGTCGGCGCGTTCGGCTGGCAATCGATCTTCTGGTTCAACCTGATCGTCGGCGTCCTCGTGCTGGCGGCCGCGCTCCGGTACGTGCCGGAGAGCGCCGACCCGCAACCGGGACCGGTCGACTGGGCCGGATTCGTCCTGGGCGCGACGTTTCTCGGCTGCGTCATCTACGCGGGCATCTCGGGGGAGGAGGTGGGCTACGCCGCGCCCTCGGTGATCGCGCTGTTCGTGCTCGGCGGCGTCGCGTTCCTCGGGTTCCTGGTGGTCGAAACGCGTGCGCGCAACCCGATGTTCGACTTCCGCTATCTGCGGTTGCCGATGGTGCGCAGCGCGCTGATCGTGGCGTTCGCCGTGTACTTCGGCATCTTCTCGATCTTCTTCTTCACCGCGCTGTACCTGCAGGAGGTCATCGGCTACTCGGGTTGGCGCACCGCCGCCCTGTTCGCCCCGATGGCCGTCGCGATCATCCTGGGTTCGCTGCTCGCCGGGTTCTGGGTGGCGCTGCGCGGATCGCGCGCCCCGATGGTCACCGGCTGCGTGCTCGGCGCCGCGGGCATCCTGCTGGCCCGCGAATGCCTGGGCGTCACAGTGGAATTCACCCCGCTCGCGCTGGCGCTGATGGTTGCCGGGCTGGGCTTCGGCATCGCGGTGGTCCCGCTGACCTCCGCGGTGCTGTCCGGGGTGCCCGCCGAGCACTCGGGCATGGCCGCCGCCGCGACCAACACCATGCGCCAGGTCGGCGCGGTGGTCGGCGTCGCGGCGCTGGGCTCGCTGGTCAACTCGTTCCTCGACGACGATCTGGTGCGGCGGTTGAACGAACTGGACATACCGGCGAACTTCCAGGCGATCGTCATCGACGCGATCAAGACCGGCAACGTGCCGGAGGGCGGCGATCCGTCCGCGTCGGCGGCGTACGGCCCGATCGTCGATCAGGTCATCCACGCCACCTACGCCGCCTTCCATCGCGGATTGGATGTGGCCCTGCTGGTTTCGGGCGTTATGATTCTTGTTGCTGCCCTGCTGACGGTGCTGTCGGCGTATCGTGCGGGGGACCGGTCGGGGTACGAGTACGAGAGCTGAACACCCCGCGGCACCGGCGCCACGCGCGGTCCGGTGGCGTCGATGTGCCCAATTCTGGTGCTTCGCGCGCGGTGGGCTTAATGTTGAAGCCTCGCTGTCACTTTCGGAGCCGCCATGCCACCCCTCGGTCGTCCCCAGACCTCGTTGTTGCGACATGTCCCCCGCCTGCGCGGGCCGGGTCGGATTCTGCTGCTGATCAGCGCGTTGCTGCTGGCAGCGGGCACCGTGGCGACGCCCGCGAGCGCCGCCGGACAGGTGCGGATCTATCCGGGCATGGCCATCAAGACCTCGGGTCAGGTGTGTTCGGTCGGGCTGCTCGGTCATATCGGCGACGTCAAGTACGCGATCACGGCGGGCCACTGCTTCGAGGCCGGGGCGCAGGTGCGCGACGAGGACGGCCGCCGCATCGGCGCCTACGAGCAGGGCGTGCCCGACGGCGACGTGGACAACCTCGGCTTCGCCATGGTGCGGCTGGCCGACAATGTCGTCGTCTCGGCCAAGACCGACGAGGTGGCGATCGCCGCGGTCGACAGCGATCCGGCGGTGGGTCAGCGGGTGTGCAAGGAGGGCACGCGCACCGGAACCACCTGCGGCACCATCAGCAATATCGCCGACACCCACATGCGCACCACCTTCACCGTCGACCACGGCGATTCCGGCGGCATCGTCTACAGCCCGACCAGCTACGGCATGGGGCTGTTCGTCGGCATCGTGGTCGGTACGGGCGCCGACTTCACCCTCGTGCAGCCGGCCGTGCGACTCGGTGACATGATCCGCCGCCGCGGCCCCGACGGCTCGGACGACTTCCGCTGGTACGTCGCCCCCAAATGATCAGGGGCGCAGCGTGATCAGGGGCGCAGTGCCTCGGTCAACAGCGGATTGAGCGCCAGCGCCGGTAGCGATTCGACCAGCATGTCGATCAGCTGGTCGCGGGTGATGGTGTCGTGGCGCAGCCAGCTCAGCGTCGTCTCCTCCACGAAGGCGACCCAGCCGCGCACCGCCAGCCGCAGCCGCGGCTGATCCGGATCCTCGATCGGGATCGGCGCCTCGGCCAGGATGCGATCGACGATGGCGCCGCGCGTCTGGTCGACCAGCGCCATCAACTCCGGGCTGGAGCTGGCCGGTCCGCGCAGCAGGGCGAGGTACGAGGTGCGGTTCTCGCTCACGTAGTCGACGTAGCGCTGCACCGCGTCGCGCAGCATCTCGAACAGCGGCAGGTCGGGATCGGGTGCGGTGCGCGACAGCAGTTCGGCGTTGGCGCGCCGCGCGATCGCGAGATGGAAGTCCTGCTTGGACGGGAAGTAGTGGAACAGCAGGCCCCGCGAGATGCCGGCCCGCTCGGCGATGTCGCCGATGGCGATGTCCTCGAGGGCACGGTCGGCGAGCATCTTCACACCCAGCGCGATCAGCTGCTCCCGGCGCTCGTCCGGGCTCAGGCGTACCCGCTTGCTGTTCTCACCAGGTCCTCTGCTCACGGCACCATCCTACTGAACGTGAGTCAATACTGTTGACTCCTGCTCAATAACCCCTTACGCTCGGGTACATGAGTCGCAAGGTTACAGACAAAGGCGTCGACCGGACTGCCCGTCATGTACACGTTCTGATCGTCGGCAGCGGGTTCTCGGGTCTGGGCTTGGCGATCCGGCTCAGCCAGCAGGGTCGCGACGACTACCTGGTGATCGAGCGTGGCAGCGATGTCGGTGGCACCTGGCGCGACAACACCTATCCGGGCGCGGCCTGCGATGTGCCGTCGCAGCTGTACTCCTACTCCTTCGCGCTGAACCCGGAGTGGTCGCGCTCGTTCTCCAAGCAGCCGGAGATCCAGCGCTACATCCGGAGCGTCGCGGACCGCTACGGCGTGCGCGACAAGCACGTCTTCGACTGCGATATGACCGGCGCTCGCTGGAACGACGCCGACGCGCGCTGGGAGGTGCAGACCTCCAAGGGCTCCTTCACCGCCGACATCCTGGTCTCCGCGGTCGGCGCGCTGTGCGAGCCGAACCTGCCGGATATCAAGGGCATCAACGACTTCCAGGGCAAGATCTTCCACTCCGCGCGCTGGGACCACGACGCCGACCTGACCGGCAAGCGGGTCGCGGTGATCGGCACCGGCGCCTCGGCGATCCAGATCGTGCCCGCGATCGCGCGGCAGGTCGCGCACCTCGACGTCTACCAGCGCACCGCGCCGTGGCTGCTGCCGCGCATCGACCGCCCGTACACGCTGCCCGAGCGACTGGCGTTCAAGCATGTGCCGGGCGTGCAGAAGCTCTCGCGGGCCGCCATCTACGCCGCGCGCGAAACCCAGGTGGTCGGCCTGGCCAAGTTCCCGCCCGCGATGCGGGTGCTGGAGGCGATCGCGCGGGCCAAGCTGGCCTACGAGGTCCGCGACCCGGAGCTGCGCCGCAAGGTCACCCCGAACTTCCGGATCGGCTGCAAGCGCATGCTGATCTCCAACGAGTACTACCCGGCGCTGGGCCGCGACAACGTCGACCTGGTCACCGACGGCATCGAGGAGATCCGCGCGGGCTCGATCGTCACCACCGACGGCACCGAGCGCGAGATCGACGCGCTGGTCGTGGCGACGGGCTTCCACGTCACCGACTCGCCCGCCTACGAGGTCGTCGCCGGTCGCGACGGCCGCACGCTCGCCGAGGTCTTCGACACCTCCGGCCAGCAGGGTTACAAGGGTGCGGCGATCGCCAACTTCCCCAACATGTTCTTCCTGCTCGGCCCGAACGTGGGCCTGGGCCACACCTCGATGGTGTACATGATCGAGTCGCAGATCGCCTACGTCGCCGACGCGATCGCCACCGTCGAGCGGCTGGGCCTGCGCACGGTCGAGGTGCGAAAGGACGTGCAGGACAAGTTCAATCGGGAGCTGCAGGGCAAGCTGGTCGGCAGCGTCTGGAACACCGGCGGCTGCGCCAGCTGGTACCTGGACAAGCACGGCAACAACACCACGCTGTGGCCTGATTTCACCTTCCGCTTCCGTAAACTGCTGGAAAAGTTCGACGTGTCGGCGTACGACACCTCCAGAAATGCCGACGGGGCCGCTCGGTCCGATCTGAAAGTGGTGGCTACATCGTGAGCAACGACGCTTACTTCCGGGGCAAGGTTTGTGTGATCACGGGCGCGGGGTCGGGTATCGGCCGCGCCCTGGCCGAGAACCTGGCCCGCCGCGGCGCGAAACTCGCGCTGTCCGACATCGATAACGACGGGCTCGCCGAAACCGTCCGGCGCTGTGAGGCTTTGGGCGCACAGGTGAAGTCCGACCGGCTCAACGTCGCCGAGCGCGAGGCCGTACTGCTGTACGCCGACGAGGTGAAGAAGCACTTCGGCGTGGTGCATCAGGTGTACAACAACGCCGGCATCGCCTTCCACGGCGAGGTGGCCGACTCCCAGTTCAAGGACATCGAGCGCATCATGGATGTCGATTTCTGGGGAGTTGTCAACGGCACCAAGGCATTCCTGCCGCTGCTGATCGAGTCGGGCGAGGGGCACGTGGTGAACGTGTCCAGCCTGTTCGGCCTGATCGCGGTGCCGGGTCAGAGTGCTTACAACGCGGCGAAATTCGCGGTGCGCGGCTTCACCGAGTCACTGCGCCAAGAGATGCTGGCCCGCCGTCATCCGGTCAAGGTCACCTGCGTGCATCCCGGCGGCATCAAGACCGCGGTGGCGCGCAACGCGACCTACGCCGAGGGCATCGACGCGAAACAGTTCGCCTCGTTCTTCGACAAGAAGCTGGCGATGCACTCCCCGGAGATGGCCGCGCAGACCATCACCGAGGGCGTGCGCAAGGGCCACGGCCGGGTGCTGATCGGCTGGGAGGCCAAGGCGCTGGATCTGTTCGTCCGCACCACCGGTTCCTACTACCAGCGCATCGCGAACCTGGTGAACAGCCGGTTCCTCCCCTGATCGCATGAAAGTTCCTGCCATGCCTGCTGTTTCGCTGCCGCTGCCGATCGCCCGCGCGGTACTGCATCCGGTTTTCCGGTACTCCATGCACCACCGTCTGCCCTGGCAGTTGCAGCGGGTGCTGCTGGATGCCGGGTCGGTCCTGCAGGTGCTGCCCGGTGGCACTCGGGTGCACCGGATGACCCTGGGCGGACGTCCGACCGAGCGGGTCACCGTCGCGGCGGACGAGACCACGGCGACCGCTCCCGGCGCGCGGCCGGTGGCGGTGCTGTACCTGCACGGCGGCGGCTACACCGTCGGGTCGGCGGCGACGCACCGTTCGCTGGTGGCGCACCTGGCGCGGGAGCTGCGGTGCCCGGTCTACGTACCGGAGTACCGGCTGGCGCCCGAGCATCCGTACCCGGCCGCCCTCGACGATGCCGAGGCGGCTTTCCTGGAATTGGTGTCGTCCGGACTGCGGCCGGAAGACATTGCGGTGTCCGGTGATTCGGCCGGCGGCGGGCTGTCGCTGGCGCTCGCGCTGCGGTTGCGCGACGAGCACGGCATCGCTCCCGCGGCGCTGGGCCTGATCGCGCCGTGGGCCGATCCCAATCAGGTCCCCGACCGTGCGCGGGATCTGGTCATCAACAAGGCGTGGTCGCGCGCCTGCGCCGCCGCCTATCGGGGCGACGCCGACGGCCTCGATCCCGGCTACGCGCCGCTGTTGGGCGGCCTGCGCGGCCTGCCGCCGACCTACATCCAGGTCGACGCGGGCGAACTGCTGCACGAGCAGTGCGTGCGGCTGGTGGCGGCGTTGGAGCGGGTGGGCGTGCCGACCCGGTTCAGCGTCACTCGCGGGCTGTGGCACGTCGCGCAACTGCAGGCCTCGCTGGTCGGACCCGCCGCGGCGGCGACGCGCGAGCTGGCCGGTTTCCTCGGCGAATCGCTGCGAGCAGCGCAAACACGGTCCATAGGATAGAACTCGGGCGGTCTACCGGCTCGCGCGCACGCGGCGGGGAGGCGGGCGGGTGCGGCCGTCCCGAGTGGCGTAAATTACCGGTGAGTAAACCACGTGGAAGGGCACCGATGCGAGAGTTCGAGGTCCCGGCGACCTACACCATCCCCGAGGACGCCAATATGTCCGACGGCGCGTTCCGGCATGCCGAACGCACACCGGGACTGGTGGTGTTCAACCGGCCCGACGGTCAGGGCGGGTGGACCGATGTGACCGCGGCCGAGTTCGCCGAGGCCGTCACGGCCGTGGCGAAGGGCCTGGTCGCCGCCGGGATCGAACTGGGCGACCGGGTCGGCATCCTGGCGTCCACGCAGTACGAGTGGGTCGTGCTGGACTTCGCCATCTGGGCCGCCGGCGGCTGCACCGTCGCCATCTACGACAGCTCCTCGGCCGAGCAGGCCCGCTGGATCCTCGCGGATTCGGCGACCAAACTGCTCGTGGTCGAGAAGGCCGCGCACCGCGCCACCATCACCGAGATCGAGTCCGGCCTGCCGGAACTGCGCGAGGTGCTGCAACTGGACGACGGCGCGATCGATGCCCTGATCGCCCGCGGCAAGGATCTCGACGACCAGGTCGTGCACGACCGGCGCGCGCAGGTGAAGGCGGCCTCTCCGGCGACGCTGATCTACACCTCAGGCACCACCGGCCGTCCCAAGGGCGTCATGCTCTCGCACGCGAACCTCTACGCCGAGTCGGCCGCCGACCGGTCGGCGATGCAGGAATTCCTGCGGCCGGGCCGCCGCTCGCTGCTGTTCCTGCCGCTGGCGCACGTCTTCGCCCGCGCGGTGGCGCTCGCCGCGTTCGACGCCGGGGTCACCGTCGCGCACACCGCCGACTGGTCGACGCTGGTCGAGCAGTTCGGCCAGTACAAGCCTGATTTCATCCTGTCGGTGCCGCGCGTGTTCGAGAAGGTCTTCAACGGCGCCAAGCAGAAGGCGCACGACGGTGGCAAGGGCAAGATCTTCGACGCCGCCGCCGAGACGGCCATCGCCTACAGCGAGGCGCACGAAAAGGGCGGCGCCGGACTGGGTCTCAAGCTCAAGCACGCCGTCTTCGACAAGCTGGTGTACGGCAAGCTGCGCGAGGCGATGGGCGGGCGCTGCGAGACCGCGGTCTCCGGCGGCGGTCCGCTGGGCGCGCGCCTCGGGCACTTCTTCCGCGGCGCGGGCGTCATCATCTACGAGGGCTACGGTCTCACCGAGAGCACCGCCGCGGTGTCGGTGAACACCCCCGAGCATGTCCGCATCGGTTCGGTCGGCCGCCCGCTGCCCGGGCACGCGGCCAAGATCGCCGAGGACGGCGAGCTGTTGCTGCGCGGACCGGTCGTGTTCGGCGGCTACTGGAACAACCCGACCGCGACCGAGGACGCCTTCGCCGACGGCTGGTTCAAGACCGGCGATCTGGGCGCGCTGGACGCCGACGGTTTCATCACCATCACCGGCCGCAAGAAGGAAATCATCGTCACCGCCGGCGGCAAGAACGTGTCCCCGGCCCTGCTGGAGGATTCGCTGCGGGCGCATCCCCTGATCAGCCAGGTGATGGTGGTCGGTGACGGCAAGCCGTTCATCGCGGCCCTGGTGACCCTCGACCCGGAGGCGCTGCCGGGCTGGAAGGAGCGCAAGGGCCTGCCCGCCGATCTGACGATCGAGAAGCTGATCGAGCTGCCGGAGCTGAAGGCCGACGTGGACGCCGCGGTCGCCGACACCAACAAGCTGGTGTCGCATGCGGAGCAGATCAAGAAGATCCGCATCCTGCCGGTCGACTGGACGCAGGAGACCGGCGAGCTGACGCCGAAGATGTCACTGAAGCGGGCCGTGGTCATGAAGAACCACGCGGCCGACGTGGAGGCCATCTACAACGGCTGAACCGATGAATTCCGACCGTGGCCGTCGTCCTACCTAGGACGGCGGCCACTGCCGTCGGTCCGGCCACGTTCTCATTCGAGGAGGCAACCCGTGACGGCTGTGAATCCCTATCTGATCTTCAACGGCAACGCCGAGGAGGCGTTCACCTTCTACCGGTCCGTGCTGGGCGGCGAGCTACAGCTCATCCGCTTCAGCGAGATGGGCGACGGCGGCAATCTGCCCGACGAGGCGAAGAATCTGATCGCCCACGCCGCCCTGCCGCTGCGCGGCACCGACCACCTGCTCATGGCGTCCGACGCCCCGCCGGGAGAAACGGTCAACACCGCCAACCCGGGTTACGCGGTCTCGCTCGAGGTCGACACCCGCGAGGAGGCCGAGCGCATCTTCCGGGAACTGTCGGCGGGCGGCGAGGTGACCATGCCGATCGGCAAAACAGAGTGGGCCGAGCTGTTCGGCATGGCGACCGACAAGTTCGCGGTGCCGTGGATGGTGGGCTACACGGCCGCCGAGTAGTCGCGTGGAAGGCGCTGTGCGGCGACGGGTGTCGCGGGCAGCGCTACGGGGCAGAAGTCGTGCCGTATGGCAATCCACAACCGCGCGAGCAGCGGCCCCCCCGGCCCCGCGTGCCCCAAGTCCAGGG
>NZ_JARWOP010000064.1 GCF_029868745.1 Nocardia wallacei
CGGCCGCTGCCACCGCTACATGGACGGGGTTGTGCGCCTGCCGGATTGAATCGGCTTCCGAAGGCCGCGGAGCCGCCGGTCTCGCTGGCCGACGTGGCCGAGATGGGCCTCGCCGCCGGGGGGGGGGCCGGGCGCGCGGCCCCCGCCCCCCGCCACACCGCCGCTATGAGGCCGGGAACGGCGGCCCGCCCCCCCCCCCCCGGGGGCGCGCCCACCGCCGCCCCCGGGGCCCCCCCCCCCCGGGCCCCCGGCGCCCTGCGCCCCCCCCGGGCCCCCCCGCGCCGCCGCACGGCGACGAGTGCCGATGGCGACCACCACCAGACCGATGACCGCCGTCGCGACCAGCGCGACCGCCGCGCCACCGACGAACACCATCGCGCGGCTACTGAGTTCCGGGGTTCCCGAGAACGGCTGCGGCGTCGGCGGCGGAGTCTCCACGGGGGCCGTCGGAGTGGGGCGCGCGGCGGACGGCTGCGGCCGCACCTCCGTGCCCGGACCACCGGACAGCAGATACACCAGCCACGCCAGCGCCGCGAACAGCGCGAGCACGGCCAGGCCGACCAGCATCATCAGGCCGAAACGGCGCAATTGCCACGGCTGCCGCTCGGTATCGCGCTCCGCGTCCGGCACGGCCAGCGGCAGCCGATGCTGGCTGGTGATCACGCCGGCCAGCAGGATCACCACCGAGACCAGCGACAGCACCGGCATCAGCGCGACGGCGACCGCCGAGGGCGGCGACACCGCGTGCGGGCCACCGGCGCCGGGCACGAATCCGCGCAGCGCGAGGACGGCCATCGCCAGCAACGCGACCAGCCCGATCGCGCGCGGTATCGCCGATCCCACCACGCCCACGGGCATCTCCCAGAACCTCGGTACTGCACAAACAGGCACATCGTTACATGCCGAATGGTCCGTCAGGACGGAAATGAAGAACCCGGCGTAACGGAATTCCGTTCATCCCACGCGCGGGAAGTCGAATCGGGGAAAAATTGTGAGAACCCACAATTCTTCCGATCGGCAATTTATCTGCCACACAAAGGTTTACCGACGAGGCGGCCCTTATGCTGCCGTCCGCTCGCCGACCGGCAACTCGCTCAGCCGGCTGGCGATCCGAGCCAGGTCCGGCACGTGCGGGACGTCCCGGGTGAGGTCGGGCAGGGCCGCCGCGGCGTGGACGGTGAGCGGGAAATCAGCGTCGTAGAGGATGTCGACCAGATTCACGAAGCGGGTGACGTGGTCCGTGGCGACCGTGCGCAATTCCGGGACGCCGCACAAGGTCCAGTGGTGGTATCGCGTGGTGAGTTCGAGAAAGTCCGATGCCGATAGCGGGGCGCCGCAGAGTTCGGCGAAATCGGCTATCAGACAATCGTTTTCGGCGAGGCGTACAAGTAGTTGCCGGTGCGCTATCGGGATCGCGGTACTGCCGTGCGGAGCCAGGCCCGGCCCTGAGGCCTCGGACGGTGCGGTAGCGACGAGGTAGCGTCCCGCCGCGAAACCCGTTCGCCGCCCGCCGAACTCGCGATAGTCCCGCGGCCCGTCGACGGTCACCACGTCCAAGTGCGCGTGAATCCGCTCGATGGTCGGCAGAAACCGTTCGTGGAACAGCGGATTCGGCAACAACTCGTCCGGGGCGTAATTCGACGTCACCACGAGGACGGTGTTTCGGGCGAACAGCGTGTCGAGCAGTCGCGCGACGAGCATGGCATCCCCGATGTCGTGCACGTGGAACTAGTCGAAGCAGACCAGTTCGGCGTCGGCCAGCACGGCGTCCACAGTCCGCTCGATCGTGCCGAATTCGGCCACGGCGGCATGCAATCCGGTGAAGAATCCGTGAAAGTGATAGCGGCGCTTACGGTTTGCATTCACTTCCGCGAAGAAGCGATCCATCAGCATGGTCTTGCCGCGCCCGGGTCGGCCGCGCAGATAGATACCCCGAGGCCGACGCCATCGCCGTCCGACCCGCGCACCCACCTCCGCCAACCGCGCCGCGGCGGCCGCTGCGCGGCATCGAGCACGAGTTCGCCGTCCACATCCATCCGCCTTGCCACCTCTACACTTGTAGAGGAACGGCGGGCATAAAGGGGCCGAAGGTGACCACATCCACACTGGCCCTACTCGAGAAGATCCGCGCCGCCAACCGCGGCGGCGACGTCCACCTCATCGGCGGCCCCGCCACCATCGAGACCTACCGCGCCCTCGGCAAACTAGAACTCGTAATCCTGCCGTTCTTCGTAGGCAACGGCACCCGCCTGACCGAATCCCTCAACCCCCGAACCGCTTTGGAATTCGAAAGTTCCAGACCGCTGGACGGCGGCGCGGTGGAGATCATCTACCGAGTACTGCCCCAACACTGACAGCGCAGTCCCATACGCGAGTCGACAACCTCGACCTACGCCAGATCGAACTGACCGTCCGTAGCACCCACCACGAAGGCATCCCACTCGCCCGGCGCGAACACCAGCGCGGGCCCGCCCAGATTCTTGGAGTCACGGACGCCGACCGCGCCACCGTCGAGGAACGCGACCTCTACACATTCCGAATTTCCGGCGCTGCGAGTGCTCTTGACCCACTGCACACCCACTAGGCGATCATCGTTCACTGTGCCAAGTCCTTCCGTACCTTCCGCAGCAGAGCCCGGCTAGCCACCGCGTCCAGCGCTACACGCTGGATCGTCGCAGCAGCACTGCGATACCGCCGGACATCCGCTTCTTCCTCACGGTATCTCCTAGCCATGCCACTTCGATCCCATCCAACGCCTCCGGGAGGGACTCGAATCAAGCCTGCTCTGCGCGCGCCCGCGCGGATTCGATGTGGTTGATGTTGGATTCGATCCACTCGCGGAGGGCCGATATGGGGGTGCGCAGGCTGTGGCCCAAGGGGGTGATTCCGAGTTCACCGCCCTGTTCGACAGCCGCGCCGAATACCACGACCTGCGTGACCGCGGTCTACTCCGCGAGAACGCGGTGAAGAACGCCATGATCGCCGCCACCTACACCATGCTCGCCGCCGCCTCGCTCGGCCTGGCATCCGCCCCGATGAACGGCTGGAATCCCGACCTGGTCAAACGCGCGATCGGCATCGAGGGCCGGGACCACCTGGCCATCGCGGTCATCGTGACGATCGGCCATTCCGCCACTGCCCCAAGACATCCCGGCCGCAGAAGCCGGGAACGCAATGTCTTCATCGAGCGCTACGCCGCGTAGCGGTCATGTAGCAGCGGCCCGGCTCCCAGTTCGGGACCGGGCCGCTACCCCGACATGATCAGTGTCGCGTCAGGAGTACACGAAGCTGGGTGCCGGGTCGCGCAGCGGCTCGGGCCAGTTCTCGGGGTCGGGTCCGCAGTGCGAGAGGATCCAGTGCGCCCAACGATCGAGACCGAAAGCGAGGCAGGAACTTTGGGCGGGCGAGCCGTCGCTGAGCATGTTGAATGCCCGGCCGATGTGGTCGAAGTGGAAATTGACCGAGGTGACGGCGAAGTCGTTCCCGTCGGCGTCGCGGGCGAGGAGTTCGTGTTTCAGGTCGAGAGTGTTCTGCAGTTTGATCCGAGGCTGCCTGCTGGAGGTGAAGAACGGATCGGTGGCGGTGACGACGCGGCAGGGCAGGTCCATGCGCCGCGCCAGATCCTGGCACAGTTCGAGCTGCCGATCGCGGAAGGCCAGCGTGTGCGCGCGGGAACCGACGAACACCAGTTCCCGCATCCGGAACGAGTGGAACCGGATGGGCTGCGGCGTCCATTTCAGCTCCCGCCTGCTGCAGTGCGCCATGACGGTCATCAGCCGGCCGGGTTCGACGATGGTGTCGGCGAACATCGGATAGAGGTGGTAGCAGGCGGCGGGTGACAGACACAGTCCGCCGGGCTCCAGCAACGTGTCCGCGACTGTCAGATCCGTTGTGGCGCCGAGGGTGTCGACGTCATCCAGGCTCGGGCGGACGCTGTAGCAGGCGCTGATGTGCTGCGGGAAGGCCGCCACGTACCCGGCGCGCTGCAGCGACGTCCACGGAATGAGATGCGGTGCCGCGTACTCTTCCGCCCCCTGCTCCAGCGCGAGGCCGAGGAACAGCGAGTCCAGCCGTCGCAGCAGTTCGGCCAGCGCCGCCCGCCCCGCCCACAGGCCGGGCCGGAGCGAGATGAACTGGTCCCGGCCACCGGCGCGGGCGGGCGGGGTCGCGTCGAGGAGGTCGAGCAGGACCGTGGGTTGTTTCGGGCGTTCCGCGGCGGCGAGTTCGTACGCCCGATCCAGCAGTTCCTCGGCATGCCGCCGAGCCCGGCCGTCCCCGTCGGCGAAGGTGATCACGGTCTGCCCGGTATCAACCTGTATTCGGCAAGATTTCTCCGGAAGTTCACACAATGCGATCAGGTCGATGAAATCCTTGCGGGCATCGGGCGTATCGAGCGGGGGCCGAGACCACACGGCTTCTACCACGAGAACTACCTTTCTTCATGAATTCGATCGCCGTCGCGAGGCGCTGTCGGCGAGACTGTCGGAGATATTTGCCAGCGTTTTCCGCTAAACCAACACTCCGGTCGGTTGTCCAGATTAAGCACCCGAATATTGCTGTACGCCACGTATTTTGAGGTCCGTAGCGACACCAGTATGACATTAACCCGAAGTTTGCCCATGCAGATAGCCGGTGGTAGATTTTCGCGCCATGGAACCCGCCCCCTTTTCGAGTCGGCTGCCCTGGACCAACGTCCTCCTCACCGGCTCGACCGGTTTCGTCGGTTCATTTCTGCTGCGCGGCCTTTTGGATCACACGGACGCCGTCATCTATTGCGTGAGTCGCGGCGATAGTGACCGAGCAGTCGAAGCCCGAATCCGGACCGCATTCGACGGTTACGGCCTGGGCCTCGCGGATCCGGACCGGATTCGCCCGATAGCCGGCGACCTCACCCGACCGGAGCTGGGGATGCCGGAGGCTGTCTTCGACGATCTGGCCGACCGGATCGACGCCGTCGTACACGCCGGGGCGCAGGTCAACCTCGTGATGCCCGCCGAGCGGCTGGCGGCGGCGAACGTCTCCGGTACCCGGGAGGTGTTGCGCATGGCCCAGCGGCGCGGGGCCGCCACACACCTCATCTCGACGGTCGAGGTATTCGGGCCCGGCGCCGGAGTGGTCGACGAGAAGACCGCGGCCACAGGCTGTTTCGCGCCGCGGTCCGGATACGGGCGGACCAAGCACGCCGCCGAAGCCGCGGCCTGGCAGGCCGCGAGCCGAGGTCTCCCGGTGACGGTGCATCGGTTGGACCGAGTGAGCGGCGACAGCCGCAGCGGCGTCGCGCAGCCGGGCGCCGATGACCTCTGGCAGCTGTTGCGCGCGAGCCTGGCGGTCGGGATGTTGCCGGACACGCCGTTGCCGATCAGCCTCACGCCGGTCGATTTCGCGGCCTCCGCTGTCCTCGCCCTGGCCTCCACCGAAGCGGCGGCCGGGTCCACTTTCCATCTGTCCCACCCGAATCCGGTGCGCGTGGCCGAACTGGCCGAGGCGCTCCGGCGCGGCGGATGGCCGGTCGAACTCGTCCCGTCCGACCACTGGCACGCCGCTCTGCAGGAACTCGGCAGCCGACCTGGCGGCGACCCCATGCCACGACTGTTGTCGAGCATGGCCGACCGCATCTGGGGTGGGACACCGCAGATCTCCACACCACACACCACGGCCGCGCTGGCCCGGACCGGCCTGCGCTATCCGCCGGTGGGCGCGGAACTGCTGGATCGCTATCTGCGGCAACTGCGAGCGACGGGCTTCCTTCCCGCGCCCGCGCCGAGCCGACACCCGGCGCCCATGGAGTCGCCCGCCCTCGAGACCGGCGCAGGCGGTCCCGACATCGATGTCGTCGCACCACTTCTCGCTGCCTTCACCGAGGTCATCGGCGTGCCGCCGGTCAACGGTCTCGCCACTCGCCCCGAGCAGGTCGAGCAATGGGATTCGCTGTCGCACGTGTGGCTGTTCACCAAGGTCGAGTCCGTCTTCGGCTGCAAGCTGCCCGCGGAACTCATGCTGATCGGCCCCGAGTTGGGTGCCTTCGCCGACGCGGTGGCGCAGGTGCCCGCCGGCGAACCCCGGCCCACACCCGTAGCGTGACGAGACACCCGCGGCCGCAGGCTCTTTCGCACTGACCCGGCTCTGCCTGTCATCAGGTGGCTCGACCTCTCATGCCCCACAACCCATCAGGAGGCGACTGTGCCCACTCCGCCGGATCTCCACGGCCCGCTCGGGCCGACGCGAGGCCGCGCCGCCCACGATTCGGCGCGGTGACCGTGCACGGCAACACGATGGCCTGGCCCGAACTCGTCGCCGCGCTGCGCGCCGATCACGATCCGGCACTGTGGCGAACCGCGGCGGACCGGTTGCGCCGCGAGCCGGACGCTGCGGCCGAATTCGCCACGCGCACCGTGCGATTGGCCGTTCTGAGCACCTGCACCCAAGACTTCCTGTGCGGGTTCCTGCCGGTGGCCGGCTTGGCTGTCGGGCTGGACCTGCGGGTGCATCAGGCGCCTTTCGGAACGGTCGAGCAGGAACTGCTGCGCCCGTCGACCGCGCTGCGAGAGCACCGCCCCGAGTATGTGCTGCTGTCGGGAACATCCGACGATCTCGAGCTGTGCGCGCCGAGCAGTCCGGACGACAAGGTCGCCACCGCGGTCAAACGCTGGAGCGTCTGCTGGGAGCATGCCAGGCAATCCCTCGGCTGCCGGGTCGTGCAGCAATTGTTCGTCCCGCCCGGCGACGACGCCTGGGGCCAGCTCAGCAACAGGCTGCCCGACGGACCGGAGACCGTCGTGGGCCGAATCAACGCCGGACTACTCGACAACGGGCACGGCGAGGTGCTGTTCCTGGACGCTGCCCGGCTGGCGGCCACGTTCGGCCGCCGCGCCTGGTCCGACCCCCGCTTGTGGACGACCCTGCGGCAGCCGGTCTCCTTCGACGCACTCCCGGCCCTCGCCGGCGCCATCGCCGGACTGCTCGCCGCCGACCTCGGGTCACCCGCCGCTGCCTGGTCGTCGACCTGGACAACACGCTGTGGGGTGGCGTACTGGGCGAGGCGGGCTTCGACGGCGTCTCGGTCGGCGCGGGCCGGGACGGCGAGGACTTCGCCCGGTTCCAGGACTACCTGCTCGGCTTGCGCCGCCGCGGCATCATTCTGGCGGTCGCGAGCAAGAACGACGCGGACCTGGTAGCCGATGCGTTCGAACGAGTGCCCGGAATGCGCTTGCGGCGCAACGATTTCGCGGCCGTCGTGGCGGACTGGCGGCCCAAATCCGAGCAGCTCCGCGACATCGCGGCACAGCTCCGCCTGCACCCGCGCAGCCTCGCCTTCGTCGACGACAATCCGGCCGAATGCGCCGAGGTGAGTCGGGCCCTGCCCGAGGTCGACGTCATCGCCCTGCCGTCGCAACCTGCCCTGTACATTCGCGCGCTCGCCGACCGGCCGACCCTCACCCCGCCGATGCCGACGGCGGCCGACGACACCCGCGCGCAGTCCTACGCCGGACTCCATCGGGCCGAACAGGCGCGGCAGTCCGCCGACACGCTCGAATCGTTCCTGGACAGCCTGAACATGTCCGCCACGGTGCGCCGTGCGACGCCCGACGACCTGCCTCGCGTCGCGCAGCTCACGCAGAAGACAAATCAGTTCAATCTGACGACTCGCCGCCGCTCCCTGGCCGAACTCACCGAACTCGCCGACGATGCCGAATGGTGGTGCGGCACCCTCGAATTGCGCGACCGGTTCGCCGACCACGGGCTCGTGGGCGTGGTCGTGGCCTCGCTGTCGGGTCCGGTCGCCGACATCGACACCCTGCTGCTCTCGTGCCGGGTGATCGGCCGGACCGCCGAGCGGCTACTGCTCGCCGCGGCCGCGGATGCCGCCCGCGCCGCCGGGTGCCACACCCTGCGCGGTCGCTACGTCCCCACCGACCGCAACGCGCTGGTGCGCGACATGTACCGCGACGTCGGTTTCACGCCCTGCCCGGCCGACGGGGAAACCGGCATCTACGACTACGACCTCACCGCGGGCCCGTCCCTGGGTACACCGCACATCGTCTGCGACGGCCACCGTGGCTGACCGCGAGACGAGCAGTCCGCCGCGACGATCACCGGGCCGCGACGGCATCCGCCTGAGCCGCGACGACCTCGAAACATTCGCCGGCGCAAGCCTCGACCGCAATCCCCTCCATCTCGACGACGACTTCGCGCACCACAGCCCTTACGGAAAGCCCATCGCACATGGGGCATTGGTGGTGATCACCGCGCTCGGCACGCTGCCCCGAACGGTCCTCGACCGTACGACGTCGCTGAAAGCCGCCTTCCACCAACCGATTTACCCCGACAGCGTCTATCGCGTCACCACGGCCGACGACCCGGCCGGTGGTCTGCGGCTTCGTGTGACCTGCCATGGCACCCTCACCACCTCGGTCGAACTGACGACGGGTCCCGAAACGTTTCCGGAACGCGATGCCCCCGGAGAGCCGGAGTCCGTAGCGGAGCAGGCGCCGGTCTGGTCCGCCGCACAACTCCGGGATCGCCGATGGGCCGAGCACTTTCGACCGGACCTCGCCCGCCTGCGCGCGTTGGCCTACCGGCTCGGCGCCGGTTCCGTGCCCGATACGCTCCTGGACTGGCTGGCCTGGTCGAGCTGGGCGGTCGGCATGCGGGCACCGGGCCGCGACGCACTCTTCGGCCGCCTCACACTGACACGACACCCCGCCGCGAAACCCTGGGGCCACAGCGAACTACGCGTCGACACCATCGATGACCGCACCGGTGCGATCGCGCTGAGCGGCACCTATGCCGGAGCCCGCGCGGACCTGCGCGCCTTCCTCCGCTCGCCCGTTCCGGCGCCCACCGCGGCCTCCCTCGCCCATCACCTGGCACCCAGCGACCGTCTTCGCGGCCACCGGGTGCTCCTCATCGGTGGGAGCCGGGGATTCGGAGCGTCACTCGCCGCCGCGCTCGCGAGTCAGAGCGCGACCGTGTGGGTTACGTTCCGCGCCAGCGCCACTCGTGTCACCGAACTCGCCCGCGAATTCGGCCCCGACCGGATCCGGCCGCTGCAATGCGACGCGACCGACATCGAACAACTGCGGACCACCCTCCGGCCGCTGCACGACGAGGGCGCGCTCGACGGCCTCGCGCTGCTGGCCACCCCGCCCCTGCGCGCGATCGACCTGCACCACACCGCCGTTCCGAGCCAGCTCGAATTCATCCACACCAGCCTCGCCCTCGCCCTGAACCCGCTCGCCGTCGCCGGGACCCTGCTCAACACCCACGACAGCTGGCTCATGGCCGCCTCCTCGACGGCCGTCAGCCACACCCCGCCCGGCTGGAGCCACTACGCCGCCACCAAGACCGCCCTCGAAACCATCACCACAGATTTCGCCACCCGCAACAACATTCGAGCCCTGATCATGCGCGCCCCGAAAATGCGCACCCACCTCGTAGACGGCCCCACCGCACAACTCGACGCCACACCCCCGGAAAAAGTGGCCGCCACGGTAACCAACTGGGTCCTAGACAAACCGAACAACACCGTCACCACCCTGACGTGACCGCCACACGTCGCCTCGCCACGGACGATCCGCTGGGTTCCATGCGCACTCGTGGGTCCGCCGGTGGCGTGGGACGGTGAGTCGGCCGAGCGCTATTCGTAGGCGTTCGAAGGGGCGGGGCGGGTTGGTACCTGGGTGATGCGGGCGTCGGTGGCGATGCCGATTTGGCCGAGGGTGAACGGGTTCATGCAGTCGCGCCGCGGGGAGGTGAAGATCGGGTCCATGGCGGGGTCGGTGTGGCCGGTGACGGACTTGAAGTACGGGCCGAAGGGCTGTCCGCCGGAGATGCTTACGCCGAAACAGTCGACCTCCAGGATGTAGGTCCCGTCGCCGCCGCAATGGGCCGTCGCACCGCTCCACGACCGATCCAGCGTGCAATTCTGCGGCTCCGCCACCGCCGGCCCCGCCGCGACCGTCCCCAAGGTCGCCGCAGCCGCTATGAACACCGCCGCACCGATAGTCCGCCACTTCATGATTGCCATTCAGGTCTCCGTATCTGTGGCCGAACGGAGTAGTCCGGCGCCTCACCTTACCGTTCGGAATTATGCCTGTGTGGTGATCGGTCGCCGGGGTCAGGCGGCGGTGAGGACCAAACCCGAGGTCGGTACGCCTGTGCCTGCGGTGACGGCGATATTTTGTAGTCCGTCCACCTGGTTCACCGAGCTTCCGCGGATTTGGCGGACGGCTTCGGCGATGCCGTTCATGCCGTGGATGTAGGCCTCGCCCAGTTGGCCGCCGTGGGTGTTGAGGGGGAGGCGGCCGCCGAGTTCGATGGCGCCGTCGGCGATGAAATCTTTTGCCTCGCCGCGGGGGCAGAAGCCGAGTTCCTCGAGTTGCATGAGGACGAAGGGAGTGAAGTGGTCGTAGAGGATGGCGGCTTGCATGTCTTCGGGGCGTAGGCCGCTCTGGGACCAGAGTTGGTCGCCGACCAGGCCCATTTCGGGCAGGCCCGTCATGGCGTCGCGGTAGTAACTGGTCATGACGTATTGGTCCGCGCCGGAACCCTGTGCGGCAGCGGCGATTACGGCGGCGGGCTGCGGCAGGTCGCGGGCCCGCTCGACGCTGGTGACCACGATCGCCACGCCGCCGTCGGTCTCCTGGCAGCAGTCCAGCAGGTGCAGCGGCTCGGCGATCCAGCGCGAATTCTGGTGCTCCTCCAGGGTGATCGGCTTGCCGTAGAAATGCGCTGCCGGATTCACCGCGGCGTGCTTGCGGTCGGCCACCGCGATGGTGCCGAAATCCGCACTCGTCGCGCCGTATACGTGCATGTACCGGCGGGCGACCATGGCGACCTGCGCGGCCGGGGTACCCAGGCCCTGGGGATACGACCACGCGGCGTCGACACCCGAAGACGTTGCGGCCGACGCCAAGTGGGTGGCGAACTGCCCGAATCGGTGACCCGAGCGCTCGTTGAAGGCGCGGTAGGCGACGACCACGTCGGCCACTCCGGTCGCCACGGCCATGGCCGCCTGCTGCACGGTGGCGCACGCGGCCCCGCCGCCGAACGGAATGTTGCTGAAGAACTTCAGGTTCGGGATGCCCGCCGCCCGCGCCACCGCGGCCTGGGTGTTGGTGTCCATCGTGAAGGTGGTCAGGCCGTCCACGTCCGCGGGCTTCAACCCGGCGTCGTGCAGGGCGGCCGTGACCGCCTCCGCCGCCAGCCGCAGTTCGCTGCGCCCGGACTCCTTGGAGAAGTCGGTCGCGCCGATGCCGACGATGGCGGCTTTCCCGCTGAGTGAATTGCTCACGCCTGCTCCTGTGTGTCGCGGGTCGCCGTCTCCCGCACCGCGATAACGGCTTTCGCCGTGATGTGATCGCCGAGGCTGTCCCGGCCGACCACCTCGATGTGGATCTCGTCGCCCTCGACCGCGGTCACGGTGCCGGTGAGGGTGAGGGTGTCGCCCGCGTAGAGCGGTACGCCCAGCCGCAGCGCGAGGGATTTCACGAGCGCTCCCGGCCCGGCCCAGTCGGTGACGAACCGCTGTACCAGTCCGGTATCGGTGAGGATGTTGACGAAGATGTCCTTGGAGCCACGCTCGACGGCCTTGTCCCGATCGTGGTGCACGTCCTGGAAATCCCTGGTGGCCAGGGCCGTACTGATCACGAACGTGGGGTCGGCGTGAATGCTCAGCTCGGGCAGTGTGGTTCCGACCTGCACGGTCCCCGGATCCAGCGTCGCGGTCATTCGCTCACCTTCCAGTACGGCACGGTGTTGTCCTCGTCGAGTTGCTCGAATGCCACCTCGACCGGCTGCCCGACCCGCACCGCGTCGGGGGCGACGCCGCGCAGCTCGCCGAGCACCCGCACGCCCTCCTCGAGTTCGACCAGCGCCACCACGTAAGGCAGTTGGCGCCCAGGGACTTTCGGCGCGTGATGCACGACGTAGCTGAACACCGTGCCGCGGCCCGAAGCGACCACATAGTCCGGCGGCGCGTCCTTGTCCGCCCACAGTGCGGGCACGGGCGGATGGCGCAGCGTGCCGTCGGGCAGTCGCTGGATCCGCAGCTCGCCGACCTTTGTTCCCGCCCAGAAGAACTCGGTGTCCTGAGAGACAGTCGGTCTGGACCGTTTGCTCAAATCCTCCTGCGGCTGAGCCGGTTTCGCCGTACCTGGCGCGAACTTCAACATCCGGAACGCCATCTCGGTGACCGGCTCCTCGCCGACATACCAGGTCAGGATGTAGGTCGCGAACCAGCCCTCACCGAGCGCGGTGCGCTTGGGCCCCACCAGATCTCGCAGCCGGGTCCGGGCCTGCACCCGTTCGCCGACCGTCAGATACCGGTGGTAGGTCTGCTCACAGTTGGTGGCGACCACAGAGGTGTACCCGGCGGCGTCGAGCAGGTCGTTGACCGCGTTCATCGGGTCGTCGGCCGGGCGCGCGCCGTGCAACCCGGGCATCGTCCACACCTGCGCCATGGCGGGAGGGGCGACGATGCCCGGATGACCGGCGGCCTTGGCGGCGGCCTCGTCGACGTAGATCGGGTTGGCGTCGCCGATCGCCTCGACCCAGTTGTTGATCATGGGCTGGTTGACCGGGTCGGGGGGGGGGGGGGGGCGGGGGGCGCCCCCCCCCCGCGGCG
>NZ_JARWOP010000065.1 GCF_029868745.1 Nocardia wallacei
CCCGCCGCCCGCCCCCCGGCCGGGGGCGGACGGCCCGCGGCCGCGGCGCCCCCGCCGCGGGCGTTATTCCTCCCCGCCGGCCCCCCCCGCGGCGGGGTGGGGGCGGGGGCGCCCGCGCACGCCAGCGTCCGCGCGGGTGACCTGGACGCCGCGCGGCGCTTCCTCGATATCGCCGAACTCGATGCGCACAGCGAATACCTCGGGGCCCGAGCACATCTGGTGCGCGGCCGGATCGCGCACGCGGCCGGGTTCAACAACGAAGCGCCCCCTATCCTGCTGGCGGCGGCCCGGCGGCTCGAGCCCTTCGACATGGCGCTCGCGCGGGAGACGTACCTGCTCGCCTGGGGCGCGGCGGCCTGGGGCGCCGCCGACGCCGACAGCCTGGTGGCGATTTCGACGGCGATCCGGAAACTTCCTGTCCCCGAAGGCGATCCGCGTTCCATCGACCTGGTGCTCGAGGCGTGCGCGCTGCTCGTCACGGAGGGCTTGGGCACCGCCATCACCACCCTGCGGCGGGCGATGGACGCGCTGGTCGAGCTACCGGTGCCCGAGGTGCTGCGATGGGGCTGGGCAGCGTGCGGTCTCAGCCCCGCGGTCTGGAGCGAACAGATCATGATCGAGACCTATACGCGGGCGGCCGAGGTGGTGCGCGCCGCGGGCATCCTGACCGAGCTGCCCATCTACCTCGCCTCGCTGGGCGCGGCGACCTCGCTGATCGGAGACTTCGCGACGGCGGCCGAGATCGTCGCGGAGTCCGAAGGTCTCGCCGCCGCCACCGGCGTCCCGCTCGCGCCGTACACGACCCTGATCCTGACCGCGATGCAGGGCCGGGAGGACGAGGCCGCGCCGCTCATCGCCACCACGATCGAACAGACCGCCGCCGCTGGGCAATTGACCGGCGTCACCACCGCGCACTGGGCGGCCGCGGTGCTCTACAACGGCCTCGCCCGCTACGCGGAGGCGCTGGCGGCGGCGCAGGCCAGTACTCGCATCGCCCAGTTGGTGGTCTCGGTGTGGGTATTGCCCGAACTCATCGAGGCCGCGGTGCGGGTGCACGACGACGAGGCCGCCCGGGAGGCGTTCGACCGCCTGGTCGATGTCGCGGAGGCGGCCGACACCGAGTGGTCGCACGGCATTCTCGCCCGCTGCCGGGCACTGCTGGCCGACGAGGCGGCAGACGAGCTGTATCGCGAAGCGATCCGCAGGCTGAGCAACACCCTGATGCGCCCGGAGCTGGCGCGCGCCCATCTGCTCTACGGCGAGTGGTTGCGCAGGCAGTCCCGCCGCGTCGACGCGCGCGGCCAGTTGCGTACGGCCTACGACATGTTCGTATCGATCGGCATGGCGGCATTCGCCGAACGCGCCCGGCGCGAGTTGCTCGCCGGCGGGGAGAAGGTTCGCAAGCGCACGATCGAACCCAGCCCGGACGAGCTGACGCCGCAGGAGCGGCAGATCGCGCTGCTGGTGGGCGCGGGACTGTCGAATCCGGAGGTGGGTGCGCGGCTGTTCCTCAGCCCGCGCACGGTCGAGTGGCATCTGCGCAAAATTTTCACGAAGTTGTCGATCACCTCGCGGCGGCAGCTCCGGGATGCCCTGCCGCACAGCGAATAGCCGCCTGTCTCGGACCCTGGTCCGCGAGACCAGGGTGTCTCCCGGGGGCGACCGGGGTGCCGGACGCGCGACGCTGAGCGGGTCGGCGCCGCCCGCCGATCGTCTCGAACCAGGGAAGTGAGGCAGTCATGTCAGATCGTCCGTTGGCCGGAGCCGTCGCGCTGGTCACCGGTGCCAGCAGCGGCATCGGGGCAGCGACCGCGCGGCGTCTGTCCGGGGCAGGGGCGGCGGTGGCGCTGGTCGCCCGGCGCGGCGACCGGCTGAACCGGCTGGCGGAAGACCTCACCGTCGGCGGCGGGCACGCCGTCGCGGTGGCCGCCGATATCACCGAACCGGCGCTGGCCTACCGAGCGGTCGAGGACGCCCATGACCTGTTCGGCCGATTGGATGTCGTGATCAACGGCGCCAGCGTCATGGTGCTCGACACGGCGTTGCACACACCGGTCGAGGAGTGGGATCGGATGATTTCGCTCAATGTGTCTGCGCTCGTGCATATTACGCACGCCGCCCTGCCGTATCTGATCGATGCGGCGGCGACCTCGCCGCGGCGGGTGGCGGACCTGGTCAACGTGGGTTCGGTGGCGGGGCGGACCGCGCGGCCACCCGGCAGCGTCTACAACCTGACCAAGTCCGGTGTCGACGGATTCACCGAATCGCTACGGCGGGAACTGCTTTCCGAGGGTGTGCGGGCCAGCGTGGTGGCGCCGGGTGTGGTCGATCACACGGCGCAGGAGACGGCCGGCCCGCTCATCGACCCGATGTCGGCGTTGCTGCCCGACGATGTCGCCGATGTGATCGCCTACATCGTCACGCGGGAGCGGCACGTGGCCGTCAGTGAGGTAGTCGTCCGGTCCGGCGGTCAAAGCTGGTAGCGCACAGCCGCTTTCACCGGTCCAGGGCCGCGCGGAGTTCTTTGCGCGAGGTGAGGTCCAGCTTGGTGAACACCTTGCGCAGATGCCATTCCACGGTGCGGGGACTGATGAACAGCTCCGCGCCGATCTCGGAGTTCGTCAGGCCGTCGCCGGCGAGCCTGGCGATCTGGATCTCCTGGGCCGTGAGGACCCGGGAGACCTCGACAGCGCCCCGGCGCACGGATTCGCCGGTGGCGGCCAGTTCCCGGCGGGCCCGCTCGGCGAAGGCCCCGGCGCCGAAGCGGTGCAGCATCTCGTAGGCGATCCGCAGCTGCTCGCGAGCGTCGGCCCGCCGGTTCTCGCGGCGCAGCCACTCGCCGTAGACCAGGTGGGTGCGGGCCAAATGCACCGCGACCCGGCTGCGGGAAAGCCGTTCGACGGCTTCGCGATACGACGTTTCGGCCGCGTCGCCCGCGCTGAGTAACGCCCGCGAACGGGCCAGCATGCCGAGGGCCCACTCGGTGCCGCTGGCTTTCGCACGCCGTTCCAGCCGCCGCAGGGCCGCCCGGGCCGCCGCGTGCGCATCGGTCCGCACGCCCGCTTCCACCAACTCGGTGAGCGCATGCCCGACGGACCCGAGATCGTCGTATTCGCAAGCTTTTTCGGCGCTGGCGAGTGCGGCCTGATATTGGCCCTGGCCGTTGTGCAGCACCGCGAGCAACTGGCTGCCCGTGCCGATCGTTCTGCCCTCACCCCAGGTGGCCGCCCGGCGCAGGCCGGACTCGATCGTGCGCAGTGCCTGTGGGTCCGTGCCCCGCCAGGCGACCAGCAGCAGCGCGGTGTAACCCAGCGGTGAGTTGCCGGTGGCCTCGGTAAGCACGTCGGCCTCCTCGACCAGCGCCGCGGCCACGTCGAATTCGCCGGCGTACAGGTGCGCGGCCGCGCGATAGGTCAGGGCCAAGGGCAGGAAGTTGAGCGCGCCGGTCTCTCTCGCGGTCTGGACAGCCCGCGTGCCGAGTTCGTGCCACGCCTCGTCTGCCCACAGGTCCGCGGCGGCGGGCCAGGTCAGCCAGAGCCACCGCATGACATCGTCGTTGTCCGCGGCCGCACCGCGGAATGCCCGCAGCGCGTCGAACAGCGGCTTCGCGCCCACGACGTAGCCGTCGGCGAAGCGCGCGGTCAGACCGGCGAGCAGCGTGTCGACCGGCCGCCGCCCCGTACCCGGCACCGCGGCGCGCGCCGTCTCGGCCACCGCGCGCACGCTGTCCGCCCCGTTCAGCCGGCCGGCGAACACCGCCGATCCGATCGCGTCGAGGTACGTCTCACGGGCCTGGTCCGGCGAGTGCGTCGCCATGCGGTGCGCCGCGTCGAGCAACAGCGGCAGCGCGTCCCCGCCGCGCCTGCGCGCGAAGACGATCTGGGCGCGCAGCCGTGCCAGCCGCTCGCGCCGGAGTTCGTCCAGCGGGCCCAGTTCCGCTGCCGTGAGTAGCTCGAGGGCAGTGTCCGGGGCACCGGCCTCGAACGCCGCCTGCGCCGCGGCCAACGCGCGCGTACGGCGCGTGGCGGGATCGGGAGTCTGGCCGGTGGCCCGGCGCAGGAACGCGGCCGCCGCCGCGACGCCGCCGCGAGCCTGGGCGCGCGTCGCGGAACGTTCCAGTTCGGCGGCCACCTCCTCGTCGAGTTCGACCGTGGCGCTTGCCCGATGCCAGGCTCGCCGATCCGGGTCGGCGACCGGATCGGTCGCCTCGGCCAGTGCGCGATGCACCGCTCGGCGTTCCCCGGGGTCCGCGGCGCGATAGGCCGCCGACCGGACGAGCGGATGGCGGAACCGGACCTGTGCCCCGAACTCGATCAGTCCGGCACGCTCGGCCGCGGCCGCGGCGTCCGCCCCGGTGCCGAGCCGTTCGGCCGCCCGCCGCAGCAATGTCAGGTCTCCCACCGGCTCGGCCGCCGCCGCCAGCAGCAATCGGCGCGCGGGAGCGGAGAGCGCCTCGATGCGGCCCAGGAAGCTCTGTTCGATTCGGGTCACCACCGGTCGCGCGTCCGGGCGTCCGTAGCCGCCGGCGAGTTCGGCGCCGGTCGGCCCGTGCGGCAATTCGAGCAGTGCCAACGGGTTGCCCCGGGCCTCGGACACGATGCGATCGATGACGCGGTCGTCGAGCCGCCCGGGGATCGCCGATTCGAGTAGCGCCCGGGCGTCGCTGTCGCGCAGGCCGCGGACAGTGAGTTCGGGCAGACCCGCGAGGAGATCCCGGCCCTCCTCGACCGGTGGAGTGCGCACCGCGAACACCAGTGCGACCCGTTCGGCCAGCAGTCGGCGCGCGACGAAAGCCAGTGTCTGCGCGGACACCTGGTCGAGCCACTGCGCGTCGTCGACGACACAGAGCAGCGGCTGTTCCTCTGCGGCCTCGGCCAGCAGGCCGAGTACCGCCAGCCCGACCAGGAACCGGTCCGGCACGCTGCCCGCGCTCAGGCCGAAGGCGACGGCCAGGGCCTCGCGCTGCGGGGTGGGCAGGTGCTCGAGATTGTGCATCATCGGCGCGCACAGCTGATGCAGTCCCGCGAAGGCCAACTCCATCTGGGACTCGACGCCGACGGCCCGCGCGATCCGGCAATCCGCGGCGTTGCGGACCAGGTATTCCAGCAGCGCCGTCTTGCCGATGCCCGCCTCGCCGCGCAATACCAGCACCCGGCTCGTACCCGAGCGCGCCTCGGTGAGCAACCGATCCAGCGGCTCGCATTCGTTTCGTCTGCCGCGCAGCGTGCGCGGCTGCTCGCTGCCCGACATCACCACCACCGCATCCGAGACCCGAACCCCGGTGAGTACGGGGCCAGCACATGATGCCACCCGCGCGAAGCAGGTCGGAAGGCACGGGCACGTGTCCCTGGTTGCCCTGCCCCAGGGATTCGCCCGGTATTTCCAAGGGCGCGACCGGCGTTCGCGGCGGGCGACCGTTGAGGTGCGGCTCGTCCGGGCTGCTTCGCGAAAGGACCGTCGCCATGAGCCCGATGAACACCGCAACCGCCCTGCCCGAGCCGGACTTCACCCGGGAATCGGCACCGGAGGCGACCGGGCTGACGGATTTCCAGGATGTCCGCCCGCGGCTGTTCGGAATCGCCTACCGGATGCTCGGCCGGGCGGCCGACGCCGAGGACGTCGTGCAGGACGTCTGGCTGCGCTGGCAGCGCACCGACCGCGCGCAGGTCCGGGACGGACTCGCCTTCCTGGTCACTGTCACGACGCGGGTCTCCTTGAATTCTGTCGGCTCGGCCCGGGCCCGCCGGGAGATCCCGGTCGATCACTGGTTACCGGGGCAGGTGCCCGGCGGCGAGGACCCGTCGCTGCTGAGCGAGCAGTCCGCCGCGCTGGCGGACGCCGTCACGTTGCTGCTGCAACGTTTGTCGCCCACCGAACGCGCGGTCTTCGTGCTGCGCGAGGCCTTCGACTACCCGTTCCTCGATATCGCCGCGCGACTCGGGATCAGTGTCGCCAACGCCCGGCAACTGGCGCGTCGCGCCCGTTCGCATCTGGCCGAACCGCGGCAGGCAGCCGTGCCGAGGGAAGTCCACGACCGGTTGCTGCGGGCGTTTCTCGCGGCCGCACAGGACGGTGCGGTGACGCGCTTGGAAACCCTCCTCGCCGAGGACATTACGGATGCCGTAGTGGGCGGCCGACCTACTCGGCGGCTCCGCGCGCAGGGGTAATAGCACATCGCAGCAAGATCATCATGCGCTGCGGGACAGATGTTTTCGCTTGTCAACCGGCCATCGTGGGAATCCGGGCTGAGGTAACGTGTGGAACGATGCTGGGCTCAGCGATCGTGGTCGGATCCGCCGCAGTCCCCGGCCTTGGATCTGTTGAACGAAGGGGCAAGATACACAGTGGACATTCGTGACGTGCCGTGCGGTCCCGGCCGTCTGCCTGTTGTCGGACACGGCTGGAGAATATGGCGTGATCCGGTTCAGTTCATGGTGGATCTGGCCGATGTCGGGAAAATCGCGCGTGTCGATATCGGAAGTCTCGCTGTCTATGTCATTACCGATTTCGAACTACTCCACAGGGTGCTGGTAGAGAATTCCGACGCTTACGAGCGCGGGCTCCTGTTCGAACGTATCCGCCTCATATTCGGGGAGTCGTTGATCGTCGCGGATGGTCAGCAACACAGGGATCTTCGTCGTCTGCTGCAACCGGCGTTCCATCGCACAGAGTTGGAAAGCTACGCGCACGTCATCAAACGCAACGCGGATGCGCTGGCGAGTTCGTGGCAGCCGGGCCAGATTGTCGACGCCCGTTCCGCGGTGCTGGAAGTGGTGATCGCCAACCTGCTGGGGTCCATGTTCTCGCACGAGCCCGATGCCGAGGAACTAAGGTTCATCTCGGGTCTGATCGGGGATATCGGCGCAGGCGCCATCGTCGGTAGTGTTCTGCCCAAGAAGGTGGCGAGCCTGCCATTGCCGGTGAACCGCAAATTCCTGTCGGCCGGAACGCAATTGCGGGACTACTGCCAGAAGCTGCTCGTCGAGCGCCGGGCCAGCGGCGATCGCCACAACGACCTGCTCGACGTCCTGCTGTATTCCTCCGATGCGGAGGGCCATAGCGACAAGCTCCTGGCAGAGCAGGCGGTGACCGTCCTGTTCGGCGGGATCGACGCCTCGACCGCCACGCTGACCTGGGCGTTGTACGAGTTGTCACAGCGTCCGGAGGTGGCAGCGAAGCTGCAGCAAGAGATCTCCGCGGCAGCGGGACTCGGCCCCCGAAGTCTCGACCAGCTCGACTATCTGAACCGGTTCCTGAACGAGGTCACGCGGTTCCATTCGCCACTACTGCAGACGCGACGCACCGTCACCACGGTAGAACTCGACGGATACACATTTCCCGCCGGGACCGATATCGGCTACAGCATCGCCGCTGTTCATCGCAACCCGAATATTTTCGCCGATCCGAACACTTTCGACCCCGATCGATGGTCGGCCTCGGGTTCCGGGTCGAAATGCCGGAGCTTCGTTCCGTTCAGCATGGGCAATCAGATGTGCATCGGCAACAATTATGCCTGGATGGCCCTGCAAACGACGCTCCACAGTTTGCTGTCGAAATGGGAGTTCCAGCCGGTCGCGACAAAGAAGTCCCCGCGCGCCATGGGTCCGATCCCTGGAATGAAAAGTCTTCCGCTAGAGGTTCTCCCGGTCTCTGCGTAAACCAGCGGCCGGGCTCGGCTCAGGCCGTACCTGATTTGGTGAGCGGCGTCGCCCTGCGATATCCGGATATCCGGCGAGTGAGGGTGGGTAGGGCGGCGGTGAGAACGAAGAGGGCGACGGCGACGAGAACGAAGTAGAGCAGAGATCCGGTGCGGCCGAAGCGAGGGAGGAAGGCGACTTCCTGGCCGGTTGCCGCGACGGCGTTGAGGAACGGGGCATAGGCCTGCAAGGTGTAGCCGTGGGGTAGCAGATTGAGGGAGTTCTCGGCCACATACACCCAGAACAGGAGGACGGCGACCGCGGCGGACGGAGTGCGAATCAGCGACCCGGCAGCGACACCGACACCGCAGGCGGCGAACGCGTAGCACGGGACGGTCCAGAGGAATCGGATACCGGCGGAGTCCGTAATGTCCACGGCGCCATAGATTTGCGGGAACAGGTGTGGCAGCGTGACCATGACGACGACGAGCAGAACAACGGTCGATATCGCCGTGATGGCTCCGTAGTAGATCCACCTGGCCAACGCGACCGTCCAGGACCGCGCGAACAGGAACGCGTTGAGATCGCTTGTCTGACCACGCCATTGGGTGGCGTGGGCGTAGGCGGCGGTGACCATCATGACCGACACGGACAAGGTGATCACCCAGTACACGGAGTTGGTGGTGGAGACCGTGGCCACGTAACTCTGTCCCGGCAGGGACGCGAGTCGTTCTGCGACAGCGGCGATTCCGAAGGTGACGACCAGCGGCAGCACGAAGGTGAGGGGGACTGCGGCGGTCCACAGGAAGCTACGTCCGGTGGTGCGGGTCCATTCGGCGGCGATGCCGCGGCGGATCAGGGTGGCCGGACCGGGGCTGCTCATGGGGCCACGCTCACCGTGACGTCGGTAGGAAGGCCGGCGATTCGCAGGTAGGCGTCCTCGAGGCTGGTCTCGCCCGGCTCCAGGGTGTCCATGAGGTGGGTGAACGGCTGGTCGGTCAGAACGCGCCGGTCGCCGATGATGACGATGTGGTCGGCGTTGCGTTCGACCTCGTCGAGCAGGTGCGTGGCAACCAGGACGCAGGTCCCGGCATCGGCGAGTTGGCGCAGCAGTTCCCGAATCCAGCGGATGCCCGCGATGTCGAGGCCGTTGAGAGGTTCGTCGAGCAGCAGGGTCCGAGGCTCGGAGAGCAACGCGGCGGCGATGCCGACACGTTGGAGCATCCCGAGCGAATAGTGCCCCAGTCGGCGATCGGCGACCCGGACGAGGTCGACGATCTCGAGCACATCGCCGACCCGGCCGGGGGATATGCCGCGCGCGCGGGCGATCCAGCGCAGGTGCCGGCGTGCGGTGTGACGTGGATCGAAAGCCCGGTAGTTGAGGTGCATTCCGAGCGTGGCCGGCGTGGTGTGCTGAGCCCGAACGAGGGTGCCGTCGACCCGGACGGTGCCGACGGCAGGCGCGATGACACCGCAGATGCACCGCAGCAGCGTGGTTTTGCCGGTGCCGTTGAGGCCGATCAGGTAGGTGAGTGCCCCGTCGGCCACGGTCAGTTCGGGGACTTCGAGGACGGTCGCACCCGGGTAGCTCAGGGTGAGGTCACTGATTTCGATCACCGGCGCGCGCAGCCGATCAGAAGTCGCAGGCCATCGCCAGCCCGACGGCCTTGACGCCCTCGCACACGGAGCTGTTGGACAGCTTCCAGACACCGTCGATGCGCTTCCAGACCACGCGCGCAACCAGATCCGGTTGTCCCGCTGTCTTGCTGCGCAACATCGCGGTGTGCACGTTGCCGTCATGCGTTTCGGGGCCGGTGATCTCATTCGACCCACGCGGAGCGCGGTACATGCCGATGTTGTAGAGAGTGCGCGCGACCACGACAGCCCTTGTGCCGCCTTCCATATTGGCGGCCTTGGCTTCGTCGGAGGCGGGTGTTTCGATCAGGAACGCGACTTGGGCGTCGAGATCCTCCAGGGTGGGGACCTCCTTGGTGAGGAGGAACTCGCCGGGAGCGGCGGAGGCGGCAGGGGCATTGACAACCGAGGCGCCGGTCGTAACAGCGGCGATCGTGGCGATCGTCGACACGGCACCAGCGACAATTCTGAGGGTCTTCATCTCTTCATCCTCTGGATCGACTGGGGCAGCACCTGATGCACGCTCGAATGTGCAGGCGGCCAACGGATTGGCGTGTTAGAGACTACTCCTGTCACATCGGTTCCTCAGGGTTTGCGGCCGATCGCACCGAGCATGACCATTCGAGTGTCCGGCAAGCCGGGGCGCAGCCACTGCTGTACCGGCACCACACCGGGTTCGAGCAGCTCGAAGCCGGACAGGAATGCCTCCGTCTGCGGTGTGGACCGGAAACAGACTTGGGCCGGAGTGTCCTTGGTGCCGGTCAATATTCGGAGTATCTCCGGGTCGGAGTCGCTGGAGCCGTGCGTGATCGTCAGGTAGCTGCCCGGTGCCAGCCGATCGCGGATGGCGGCGACGATCCCGGCGGGGTCTTCGTCGTCCATGATGTAATGCAGCACACTGACGAGCGTGATGGCTACCGGCTTGTCGAGGTCGATCAGGGCGCCGTCGTGCAGTTTGTCGAGGATGTCGAGGGGATGGCGAACGTCGCCCAGCAGTGCCGAGATACCGGGTGGTCCGGCCAGCAGCGCTTCGCAATGGGCGACCACGACCGGGTCGTAGTCGACGTACACGACCTGCGCCGACGGTTCGATCTCGCGAGCCACCTCATGGACATTGGGTGAGATCGGGATACCCGAGCCGAGATCGATGAACTGGCGAATACCGGCATCGGCGGCCATCTCGACCGCTTTGCGCATGAAACCCCGGGTGAACCAGGCCAGGGTCTTGAGTTCGGGTGCGGTGGACAGCATTTGACGGGCCATGTCTCGGTCGACGTCGTAATTGTCCTTTCCGCCCAATAGGTAGTCGTACACCCGGGCTGAGCTCAGCTCACCGGGATCGAGTGGGTGCGGTATCCGGTTGTGCTCCGGCGCAGTCCCTTCAGTTCCTTCGACCACGGGTGCAACCGTAGCCGACCAGCGCCTCGGGTGTGTGCTCCTCCGGAGATCTGTTGTGGCGCGTATGCGTTGCTCGAACGTCGCGCTACTCCGCCCGGTCGAACCGACCTCTCGGTCCGTGTTATCGGCGAACTTCGTTCTGGCAGAACATGTTCCAATACTCGACGGCAGGCGCGAATGCCTTCTCTCCGCTGCCCGGGACCGGATCAATGTGCTGCCCCCAGGTACCGCCGGTGCCGGAACTCCGTCTCACAGATCGGTTTCGGCCAAGGCGACCGCGTGTGCTACTGCGGACCGCGCCCGATCGACGGTCGTATAGCGGCCTAGACCACACGGGGCCGCGACGTCCAACAGGCCGCCGTAGGCCGCCTCCGCCGCCGCCAGGCCCTGTCGCGCTTGCGCGAGCGGCTGCGCCGGATGCGCGAGCCCGGCGACAAGTCGCGTGGTGGCGGGCAATTCGAGGCGTGTCAGGGGCGCGTAATACCGCGGCCGCACCGGCGCCTGTTTGCCGTCGCCGATGGGCACATGGACGAAATCGAGATGTCTCCCCGCGGGCCAGTACCGCGCTATCGCGTTGGTCAGATCGACGACCGAGGCCGTCGATCTCGGCGCCACGACCGGCTTGTCGTCGAGGCTCCCGTAGCACAGGTGCACTCCGAAACGGGCACCGTGGGGCGCCCGTGCGACGAGGCGTGCGATCGCTCGACCTGCCAGGGCGGCCGGACCCTGCCGCAGTCCCCCGGGCATCCGCGCGCAGAGCAGCGTCTCCGCGGCCAGTTCGAGTTGG
This sequence comes from Nocardia wallacei, assembly GCF_029868745.1. Classification (GTDB taxonomy): domain Bacteria; phylum Actinomycetota; class Actinomycetes; order Mycobacteriales; family Mycobacteriaceae; genus Nocardia; species Nocardia wallacei_B. Next base: position 11,458 of record NZ_JARWOP010000065.1, read on the forward strand.
AATACGACCTTGTCCCCCAACGCCTCGTGGATACGGACGATCTCTCTGACAGTGGCGTCGACAATCGGGCGGTAATAAGGGAAGGCCCGGTCACCACGGCCGGCCGAGCGGCGACGCAACACGAGCATTCGTGCCTCGAAAGCGATGAAACCGATGACGAAAGGCGTCGGTATGCCTACCTGCAAGCGAAGTCCGGGATCGGTGCGGCGCAGAGCCTCCAACGCCTCGACGGCACGCCTGGTCTCCTCCGCGTAGCCGAGCGCCGCGTCGACATCGCCTTCGCCCAGCGATCGGCCCGCGCGAAGCCGAAAGGTGTTGCGGGAGCGTAACGTCGACCAATCACCGCGCCGCACGGGCTCCAGCGCCGGGATGCTGTCCAGCCTGTCGATGACGGGCCTGATGTACCACTGGGCGCGATACGGATCCGCTTCACCGCCAGGAACCACGCCGTCCAGGAACTCCCCGGCCGTATCGACGGCGAACCCCATCGCCTTTTCCGGACTGTCCAGCTGCGCGGGCAAGCTGCCCACGAAGTGAACCCTACGCTTCGGCTGCACGGCGTCAGTGTCGCACACGGCTGTACCGAGAGGACTGCCAGAGTGTCGCCCAGGTGTTCGATGACGTTGCGCAACAGGACAAAACGGATCGCCTTGTGGTCCGCCTCAGGTTGCCAGGAAGGTTCTGACGGCTTCGTCGCTGGAGAGGTGGTTGGCACCGACGGAGACGTCGATAGTCGGATAGTTTCTGCGGACGGCGTCGGCGATATGGGAGAGCCGATCGGCGACTATGGCGGGGTCGCGTAGCGACTCTTGTCTCAAACCCTCGAAGCCGGGAAAACCATCGGCAACCAGATTTGCCTCGGGGTCGGCGATGATATCGGGATAGGTCTGAAATTCCACACTGACGATCTCGGACGTGTCCACGCGACCCGGCGTGGTGTAAACCCGGTCGCTGACGCCTTCGATGAAGTTGGCAGCCGAATGTCCTTCCGCGGCCACCGGATTCACACGGATCCGACGGGCGTCGATACCCAGGACCATGCCCGCGGGGTGGAACCGCATCGCGCCGTCGCGGACATCGGTCCAGCTCGTGATCGTTCCGTACACGCCGGCGATGCCGTTGTCATCGGTCAGGTATACGACGTCACCGGCGGAGCTGTGTGATGCCGAACGAATGTAGCCTTCTGAGGTTGCCGTTTCGCTGAAGGCCCTCGGAAATACTTGATCGACCTGCCACAACCGTGCTCCGTTGTAATACCGATCCGGTGGTACCGGCCCGAATTCGAACCGCGGAGGCGAGGACGGCGGCTCGCCGCCATCGAATTCGTGGCGAAATCCCCTGTCGGCGTTCGATAGTTCTCGAGCACTCCTGCGGGCCACGTCGCCGGTTCGCTCGTACCCCTCGGCGACTGTCCTGGCACCCCGGCCGATCTCACGCCCGACAGCCCGGGTAAGGAGGGCGAATGCCTCCGCCCACGACTTTCCCGTCATTCGATAGTCCGCGGGTCAATGTTCGACGTCCGGCACGCCGTGTCCAGTTTCCGCATATGCGTCCCGCTCAGAGACGTCCACACCGCGGCCAGGTGCTCACCACCGCACTGCTAGCGCGATCCGGTGTCGCGGCGTTGGTGACGGGGTTCGGTGGCAGCTCGGCTCCGACGGGTGATACCGGCTGGGATACAGCTGTGGTTCCGTCATATGAAGTTGGATGAGCTCCGGTCCGGACCGGTTCCGTCGTAACTGGATTCGATGCAGGAGTCCAGCCAAGGCAGACAGGCCTGTCCGGTACTGCACAGCGCAAATGACCGGGGGCCCCCCGGGGGGGGGGGGGGCGGGGGGGGGGGGGTGGTGTTTGGGGGGGGGGGGAACACCCCCCCCCGGGGGGGGGTGGGGTGTTTTAGGACCCCGGCGGGGGTGGAACCCCCCCCCCCCC